>DAOMBL010000594.1:0-2031 GCA_035427325.1 Casimicrobiaceae bacterium | reverse complement strand
AGTCGAGTCTGACCCTACTTTTCCTGCCCCTGCTTTCTACGTCGCGCGCCGCGGCCACCACGCCGACATCGGCGGCATCACACCGGGCTCGATGCCGCCGGACAGCTCGCACGTCGACGAGGAAGGCGTGCTGCTCGACAACGTCCAGCTCGGCGCCGAGGTGCGCTTCCTCGAGGACGAGCTGCGCGCGAACCTCGCGTCGGGCCGCTACCCGGCGCGCAATCCCGACCAGAATCTCGCGGACCTGCCCGCGCAGGTCGCCGCCTGTGCGAAGGGGGCGGAAGAACTGGGAAAGATGGTCGCGCACTTCGGACTGCCGGTCGTGCGCGCGTACATGAAGCACGTGCAGGACAACGCCGAGGAGTCGGTGCGCCGGGTGCTGGGCGCACTCACCGACGGCCGCTAC
Organism: Casimicrobiaceae bacterium; assembly: GCA_035427325.1. GTDB lineage: Bacteria > Pseudomonadota > Gammaproteobacteria > Burkholderiales > Casimicrobiaceae > VBCG01. Next base: position 1,625 of record DAOMBL010000594.1, on the reverse strand, counting down.
GCCTACGAAATGGACGACGGAACGGTGATCCGCGTCGCGAACCGCGTGTACCGGGCGAAGCGCGAGGCGGTGATCGACTTCAGCGGAACCTCGACCCAGCGCCCCACCAATTTCAATGCTCCTTCGGCGGTGTGCAAGGCAGCGGTGCTCTACGTCTTCCGCACGCTCGTCGACGACGAGATCCCGATGAACGCCGGGTGCCTGAAGCCGCTCACCATCGTGATTCCCGAAGGCTCGATGCTGCGGCCGCGCTACCCGGCCGCGGTCGTCGCCGGCAATGTCGAGACCTCGCAGGCGATCACCGACTGCCTGTACGGCGCACTGGGCTTGCTCGCCGCGTCGCAGGGCACGATGAACAACCTCACGTTCGGCAACGCGACCTACCAGTACTACGAGACGATCTCCGGGGGATCCGGCGCCGGGCCCGACTTCGACGGCACGAGCGTCGTGCAGACGCACATGACCAACTCGCGGCTCACCGACCCCGAGGTGCTCGAGTGGCGCTTCCCGGTGCGGCTCGAGTCCTATGCGATCCGGCGCGGGAGCGGCGGCGCGGGACGCCATCGCGGCGGCGACGGCGGCGAGCGCAGGCTGCTCTTCCTCGAGCCGATGACCGCGGTGATGCTCGCCAATCACAGGCGCGTCGCGCCCTTCGGCGTGGCGGGCGGTGCAAGCGGCGCGTGCGGAGAGAACTGGATCGAGCGGGCGGACGGCTCGCGCGAGGACTACGGCGCGACGTTCAAGGTCGACATGGGCGCGGGCGACGTGTTCGTCGTGCGCACGCCGGGAGGCGGCGGCTACGGGCCGCCGGGGGAGAACGACGAGTGACGACGTGCGTCTTCTGCCGCCTCATCGAAGGCAGCCTGCCGGCGGCGTTCGTCCATCGCGACGAGCGCGTCGTCGCGTTCATGGACGCGGGGCAGGTGAACGACGGCCACGTCATCGTCGCGACGGCGCGCCACGTCGAGTCGATCTACGGCATCGACGACGGCGAGGCGGCAGCGGTGTTCCGTCTCGCGGCGCGCCTCGCCCGTGCGGTGAAGCGCGAGTTCGGAGCGGCCGGCATGACGATCCTTCAGGCGAACGAGCCGGCCGGCTTCCAGACGGTCGCGCACTTCCACCTGCACGTGCTGCCGCGGCACGACGGCGACGGCGTCGGGCTGGAATGGCCGGCGAAACGCCCACCTTTCGACCGTCTCGTCGCGCTCTCCGAGCGCACGCGGGCGGCGCTCGCGCGTACCACCTGACGGCGAGCGTCGCGCGCTCAGCGCGCGTCGTCGGGGAGCGGAATGAAATCGGTCTCGCCCGGCACGCTCGGGTACCGCCGTTCCCGCCAGTCGTCCCTGGCGCGCTCGATGCGTTCGCGCGAACTCGACACGAAGTTCCACCACAGGAAGCGCTCGCCGTCGAGCCTCGCGCCGCCGATCAGCATCGCGCGCGCGGGTCCGCTCGCCGAGAGCGTGACCGCACGACCCGGCGCCAGCACGGCGAGGTGGTGGCGCGGTACGGCCTCGCCGTCGATCGAGAGGTCCGCGTCGACCGCGTAGACCGAGCGCTCGTCGTGCTCGCCGGGCAGCGCGATCGATCCGGCCGAGGCCAGTTCCACCGACGCGTAGAGCGTGTCG
>DAOMBL010000593.1:0-2037 GCA_035427325.1 Casimicrobiaceae bacterium | reverse complement strand
CGGCGCATCGAGCGCCGGGAAGCGTCTCATGTGGGTCGGCCTTCAGGCCGACGCATTCCCCGCGAAGGGACACGAACCCCGTCGGGCTGAAGCCCGACCCACAGCGAGGATACGGCACGCTGTCGCGCTGAAGCCCGACCTCGCAGCGAACGCGCAGGCGCCGCGCAACCTGGCGGCGCGCGAGGGGTCGACCCCGCGGACGAGGAGGCGTATCGTCGCGCCGATGCGACGCCTTCGGCAGCGGCGTTGACTGCACCCACGGTGGCGCCGCCTTCGAAGCCCGAGCGCGTCGACCTCGTGCCGCTCATCGCGGCCAACGTGGCGCCGATCGCGGGCATGCTGTTCCTCGGCTGGTCGCCGCAGGTGCTGGTCGCACTCTACGCGGTCGACACCGCGCTCTCGACCTACGCGCTGGTCTGGCTGGTCATGGAGCACATCACCGAGGCGAATTCGCCCGACCGGGGAGTCGTGCGCGTCGCCAAGCTGGGCTTCGCCGCACTCTTCCTCGGGACGCTGCTCGCGGCGATCCTCGTCGGGCCGATGGTCCTGATGTGGGGCGAGAGCGCGTGGGTGCTCTCGAAGCCGTGGCAGGATCGCGGTTTCCTGGGCGCGCTCGCGGCGCAGGCCGCCGGGTCCGCGTGGAGCGTCGTCGCGATGCACCGCATGCTCGGCGAGCGCAGCGACGACGATGCGGTGCTGAAGCGCGAGTTCCAGTTCCTCGTCGCGCGCTGGATCGTCGTACTGGGCGTCGTGTTCCTCGGTGTCGCGAGCTTCCTCGGCGAGCGACGCGGCGGCGCGCTGGTGGTGATCGTCTGCTGCGGCGCGACCGTGTGGTCCCGCATGTTTCCCGGGCGCGCGAAGCGGATGTTCTTTCCCGACAGGTCGAGCCGGGACGGGCCGGCCGGGCGCTGATCGCCGACCGCGGCACCGGAACGTGCGCGCTCGCGCCGTTCGGGCTGACGAATCGCCCCGTCTTCGCTTCGCCGCCGGACGCAGGCCGCCGAGTCGGGCGTCAGCTTCCGGCCTTGTGCGAAGGGCGGGCCCGGGATCGCCGGTTCGACCCCGACCTCGCCATGCGGGCCATGTTCCGCTCGTACTTGGCGCGCTGCCGCGGCGTGGCGTTCTCGAGCCAGGCGTCGTTGCAGGGGTCGCAGTAGAAATCGCGCTCGCCGCGCGTCCAGGCGAACACCGTCCGATCGCCGTGCTCCGTGATGGCATTGCAACGCGCGCAGCGGAACGTGCGTGCGGAGGGCCGCTTGGGGATGACGGCCCGGAGGACGATCTGGGCGACGATCACCAGGACGATGACCGACACGAGCAGCCAGAGCATCGACTGGGAGGACGGGTTCATCGCCGGGTTCGGTCAGCGCGTCGGGTCCGGAGCCTGCACATGCCCAATCGCTCCGCGTGCGACGATCGCGGCACGGCGCGCCCCGGGGAGCGGTCTGTGGTTCACGCTGCGCCGGAGGGCGACGCGATCAGTGCTTGGGATGCGCTCCGGACGCGGTGAGCGAACGCACCGGCGCCTGGACGTCGACCGTGAAGCGTTTGCCGGCGCGGTCCTCGAAGGTGAGCGTGACCGGGATCCGGTCGCCCTCGCGCGCCTGCGCGTTGAGTCCCATCAGCATCACGTGGTAGCCGCCCGGTTCGAGCACGACTTGCCGGCCGGCGGGGAGATCGAGCCGCTTGACGGCGGACATGCGCATCACGCCGCCTTCGTGCTTCATCTCGTGGATTTCGACGACCGCCGCGGCCGGCGAGGCCGCGCCGACGAGCGCGACATCGGAGGCCGACTCGAGCTTCATGAACGCGCCGGTGGACTTCTGGGCAGGGACGGTGCCCCGGACCCAGGGTTCCCGGATCGTGACCTGGCCGGATGCAGGCAGCGAGGCGGCTGCCGCCCATGCGGCGATCGCGACTAGGGACAGGTGGCGGGCGAGAAGGGCGGTGCGCATGCGGCCGATTCTATCGGACCCCTCGCCCCCTTCCGGACGACTCGCGTCAAGGTCCGAGGGCGCCGCGCGGCCGGGTTCTTGA
>DAOMBL010000592.1:0-2042 GCA_035427325.1 Casimicrobiaceae bacterium | reverse complement strand
GCTGGTGATGCAGGTAGTGGAACTCGCACACCTGGGTGTAGCCGGCCTTGAGCAGGCCCACGTACAACTGCGCCGCGATCGCCTGCAGCTAATCCGGACCGATGCGACCGGCGAATGCGTACATGACCTCGCGCCAGCTCCAGAAGCTGTCGTGGGCCTGCGCCGCCGACGCGCCGCGGCGCTCGGCCAGGCCCTGCGGACCCAGGCCACGCCGAGCTACCGGTCGCCGCAGGCGCGCGCCCGTCGCCGCCGGTGCAGATGGCAGCCGCGGCGCCGGCACATTCGGCGCCGTCCCGGCCGCCGCCGGAAGTCTGTCGGCACACGCTGCTGGACAAACTCGGAAGCGTCGGAGTCAACCAGGTGCGCGCGATGTCGGATGCGCGCTTCTAGGAAGCCCCCATCGAAGGCAAGGTGCCCAACTCCGACAACTTGCGCCTCGACCTGCGCGGCAGCGCGTGCGACGACCCGCGAATCAAGGCGATGCTGTACGACTTCGACGCGCAGGGCATGCTGCAGTCGGTCACCTACGTCTGGGACCGGCCGGCCGGACCGCAACCGGCGCCCATCTTCGTCGAGCGCGTCAGGACGCTGTCGCTCCTCCATTCCGGGCTGCCCGCCCCGCAGTCGACGGGACGCCTGCAGGGCGACACGTCGATCGGCCGCCTGGTGCTGCAGGACATGCCGGAGCGCAATCTGCTGCTCGAGGCGTATTCGGCGCCCAGGTAGCGCGCCGCCTTCGTGCTGGACGAAGTGGCACGGCGCTGCACATCCTCGGAGATCCCGCGAAGTCCAGGATCGCGCCGACGGCGCTGTGGAAGGGAAATGCGCCGCCGGAATCCGCTTCGCGCGCGCTGCTGTGGGTCGGCCTTCAGCCCCTGTGGGTCGGCCTTCAGGCCGACGGGCTGCAGCGATCCGCTGTGGGTCGGGCTTCAGCCCGACGGGCTGCCGCATCCTCGCTGTGGGTCGGGCTTCAGCCCGACGGGGTTCGTGCCCGATCGCGGGAAAGGCGTCGGCCTGAAGGCCGACCCACAACCTCTCCGCTGTGGGTCGGGCTTCAGCCCGACGGGGTCCGTGGCCATGCGGAAGAAATGCGTCGGCCTGAAGGCCGACCCACAACGACGTCGGCCTGAAGCCCGCCCCACAACCATTCGATCCGCCTCGTTCCGGTGCACGCTCGCACCACAACAGTGCGGCGCGACGAACTTTCCGGGGCGCTGTTCCCGAGAAAATCCCGTGAAATCAGTGGCGTGCCGCGATGGCACGCCGGCTGCTCCCCGTTTGCCCCATCCCGGACCTGCGGCCACCACCACGCACCTTCGGGACGCACGCCGGCCGCAACGACCACCGACAAGATCAACGCGCACGCCACGGGGACCCCATGGAAGCTCTGAAAGCCGGCACCGACACGCTGTTCATCCTGCTGGGCGCGATCATGGTGCTCGCGATGCACGGGGGATTCGCGTTCCTCGAACTCGGCACCGTGCGCAAGAAGAACCAGGTGAACGCGCTGGTGAAGATCCTCGTCGACTTCGCCGTCTCGACGATCGCCTACTTCTTCATCGGCTACACGATCGCCTACGGCGCGAGCTTCCTCACCGGCGCGGAGGCGTTCGCGCAGAAGAACGGCTACGAACTCGTCCGCTTCTTCTTCCTGCTGACCTTCGCCGCGGCGATCCCGGCGATCGTGTCGGGCGGCATCGCCGAGCGCGCGAAGTTCAATCCGCAGCTCGCCGCGACGGCGCTCCTCGTCGGCTTCGTCTATCCGTTCTTCGAGGGCATCGCCTGGAACCAGCACTTCGGCGTGCAGGCGTGGATCAAGGGGATGTTCGGCGAGGAGTTCCACGACTTCGCCGGCAGCGTCGTCGTGCACGCGATGGGCGGCTGGATCGCGCTCGTCGCGGTGCTGTTCCTCGGCGCGCGCCGCGGACGCTATTCGCGCGAAGGCGGCATTGCCGCGCACCCGCCGTCGTCGATCCCGTTCCTCGCGCTCGGCGCGTGGATCCTCTCGGTCGGCTGGTTCGGGCTCAACGTGATTAGCGCGC
>DAOMBL010000591.1:0-2061 GCA_035427325.1 Casimicrobiaceae bacterium | reverse complement strand
GCTCGAGCGCGAGCAGCTCGCGCTTGCGGTCGAGCCCTCCGGCGTAGCCGGTGAGCGAGCCGTCGGACCCGACGATCCGGTGGCAGGGGACGACGACCGACAGCGGATTCCTTCCGACCGCCGCGCCGACCGCACGCACCGAGGACGGCCGTCCGATCCGGCGCGCGAGATCGCGGTACGAGGCGGTGCGGCCGACCGGCACCTTCGCGATCGCGCGCCACACGCTCTGCTGGAAGGCCGTGCCTTCCGGGGCGAGCGGAAGATCGAACGCCCTGCGTCTTCCATCGAGGTAGTCGCGCACCTGCCGCGCGGCCTCGTTCAGCAGCGGGTCGTCCTGCGATTGCTGCCAGTCGGCGCCGGGCGGCACGTCGTGCTGCTGGCCATCGAACCACAGGCCGATGAGCGCGCGGCCGCGCGCGGCGAGCCGAACCGGCCCGAGCCGCGTGTCGCAGCGGCACCACCTGATCTTCCCGTTCATGTCGTCGCTCCGTTCCACAGATGCATCACCGCATAGGCTCGCCACGGGCGCCAGGCCGCGCTGCGCGCCTCGGCGGACGCTGCCGATGCCGCGCCCATCGCGCGCCTCACGATCAGGTCGCCGGCGAGGAACGCGTCGGGCCAGCGCAGCGCGCGCATCGCGACGTAGTTCGCCGTCCAGTCGCCGACCCCCGGAATCGCGGTCAATGCGCGCATCGTCGCCTCGACGTCGGCGCCCGGTTCGAGCGACAGCGCACCCGCCCGTACCGCGGTCGCGAGCGCGTGCACCGCCCGGGCGCGCGTCGCGACGATGCCGATCCGCGCGAGTTCTCCGGGTGCGAGCGCGGCGAGCGCATCTGCGTCCGGGAACAGGCGCCCGGTCCCGTCGACCGCGCCTTCCAGCGGCACTCCGGCCATCGCGACCAGCCTTCCGAGCAACGTGCGCGCCGCCTTCACGGACACCTGCTGGCCGACGATGGCACGCACCGCGAGTTCGAAGCCGTCGAACGTGCCCGGCAACCGCAGGCCCGGATGCCCCCGGGCGAGCGGCCCCAGCACCGCGCCGATCTCTCCCGGATCGGCGGCGAGATCGAATGCATGGCGCACGCGTCCGAGCACGGCGGGCACGACTCGGGCGAGCGAAGGCGACACGACGACGCCGATCGCGCGCCGTCGTTCGCGGTGACGGATCGTCACGCGCCCCGCGTGGGTCGCGGCACCTCGCCGGACGGTCATCGTGCGGGTGTAGCTGTCCTCGTCCGCCGACTCGACGCCGGCGATCGCGCGATCGCGCAGGAAGCGGAGCAAGGCTTCGAAGTCGTAGGGCGGGCGGTAGGCGAGTTCGAACGCCAGGACGTCGGAGCGGTCGCCGTCCGCCTCGCGGCGCAGCCGCGAAGGAGCCATCCGATAGCGCTCGCGGAACAACGCATTGAATCGACGCACGCTCGCGAATCCGCTGGCGAGCGCGACGTCGGTCACCGGCAGCTTCGTGTCGGTCAGCAGGCGCTTGGCGAGCAGCAGCCGGTGGGTCTGCGCGTACTCGACCGGCGACACGCCGAATTCCGCGTCGAACACGCGGCGAAGGTGCCGATCGGAGACGCCGACCCGCTCGGCGAGATGGGAGGCGCCGCCGTCGTCCATCACGCCCGCCTCGATCAGGTCGATCGCACCCTGGGCCAGTCGCGACGACGCGTCGATCGCCGCGCGGCCCGGTGCGAGTTCCGGGCGGCAGCGCATGCACGGCCGGAAGCCCTTCGCCTCCGCGGCGGCGGCGCTCGAGAAGAACCGGCAGTTCTCGGGTCGGGGCGTGCGCACGCGGCAGACCGGCCGGCAGTAGATGCGTGTGGTCGACACGCCGACGTAGAACCGACCGTCGAAGCGCGCGTCGTGCGTCGCGAGGGCCCGGTAGCAGGCGTCGGCGTCGAGCGTCATGGGCGGCATCCTACTCCGGCCGACCGAGGCCGACTCGCCGTTTTCGGACAAGGTTTCCGGAGCGGTGGGTCGGCCTTGTGGGTCGGCCTTCAGGCCGGCATCAGGAGACAGGAAACAGAATTCAGAGGACAGTCGCGTCGGCGATTCCCCGGG
>DAOMBL010000590.1:804-2068 GCA_035427325.1 Casimicrobiaceae bacterium | reverse complement strand
CCCGGCGCGGGCGGACTCGACCTCGCGCTCGAGCACGGCATCGCCACGTCCGTGGTCGATCACCTGGGCTTCGCGACCCGCGACGCCTTCGACGCGGCGCTCGTCGCCGAAATCGACCGATCCGAGCCCGATCTCGTCGTCCTCGCCGGCTTCATGCGTGTGCTGGGCCGCGCCGCGGTCGAACGCTACGCGGGTCGGCTCGTCAACATCCACCCGTCGCTGCTTCCCGCCTATCCCGGGCTGCACACGCACCGCCGGGCGCTCGCCGACGGCGCGGCGATGCACGGCTGCACCGTGCACTTCGTGACGCCCGAGGTCGACGTCGGGCCGATCATCGCGCAGTCGGCGCTCGCGGTGCGCCGCGACGACGACGAAGCCTCGCTCGCCGCGCGCGTGCTCGCGCTCGAGCACCGCCTGCTGCCCGCGGCAGTCGGCTGGTTCTGCGAAGGGCGGCTCGTCATCGACGGGACGCGGGTGCGCGTTCTGGAAGCCGGTGCCGCGACAACGCGCGTCCGGCCCGCCTGACGGCGCCCCTTCGACGATGACCGCGACCACTCTCGCCGCACCGCCCGTGCAACGGCTCGCGCCGGCCGGACCGGGCGTGCGCACCCGCGCGCTGGCGATCGCGCTGGCGGCCTCGCTCGCGCTGCACGTCGCCGCCACGTTCTGGCCGATCGAGCTGCCGGTCGACCCGGAGACGACCATCCTCTCCGCGACGATCACCGAACTGCCGCCCCCTCCCTTGCCCGCCCCCCCGCCGCTCGCGCCCGCGCCGAAGGCGAAGGCCCGGGCGAAGCCGCGTCCGGTCGCGCCTCCGGTCGAGGCTCCGGTCCAGCCCGCCGTCGCGCCCGAACCGGCCGCTCCCGCGGACGCAGCCCCCGTCGACGACGCACAGGCGCGCGAGAGGGCGGCAGCCGAGGCGCCGCCCGCGCTCGTCGAAGAAACGGCACGCACCGAGCTGCCGCCGGCGCCGTCGCTCAAGACGCTCCCCGCGCGCGTCGACCTCTCCTATCGCGTGAGCTACGGACCGGGGATCTACATCGGCGATGCGACCTACCGGTTCGAGCATTCGGGCAACCGCTACAAGGTCGCGACGGTCGGCGAAGCGCGCGGACTCGCGGCGCTCGTGCTGCGCGGACAGGGCCGGATCGACGTGCAGGGCCTCATCACCGCGCAGGGTCTGCAACCCTGGGAACTCGCGGTCGAGCGCGGCAGCCGCGACCGCCGCGCGGTCGCGACCTTCGACTGGGAGTCGGGCATCGCG
>DAOMBL010000590.1:0-794 GCA_035427325.1 Casimicrobiaceae bacterium | reverse complement strand
CACCGGCGACAAGGTCGAGGCGGTGGAACTCCCGACCTTCGACCCGCTGTCGCTGATGTGGCAGTTCTACTTCGCGCCGCCCACGGGCGACGAGCAGGCGTTCAACCTCGTCACGACGCGGCGAGTGATGCGCGTCACCGTGAAGCGCGAGGGGACCGACACCGTGGAATGGCCCTACGGCGAGGTGTCCGCCGAACGCTGGCACCGCACGAGCGACGACGGGAAGACCGAGTCGACCGTGTGGCTCGCCCCCTCGCTCCGCTACCTGCCGATCCGGATGCAGGTGACGCGCACGATGCGCGGCACGCTCGACGTCGTCCTCGCCTCGATCCGCGTCGACGACGGGGACCGCGTTGAGTAGCCGCGCCGAGGTTCCCGCCGCGCGGGTGCGTCTCTTCGCGCTCACCGACGCGATCCGCGCGGTCGCGCCGCTCGATGCGCCCGCCGACGTGCGCCTGCGCCAGTTCTTCCGTTCGCGCCCGAAGATGGGCAAGGCGGACCGCGCCGAAGTCGCCGAAGGCGTGTTCGCGTACCTGCGGCGCAAGCGCTCGATCGAGGCGCTCGCGGACTCCCGCGATCCGCGTTCGCTCGCGCTCGCGACGCTGGTCCGCGAGCTCGGCCATTCGGTGCGCGATCTCGCGGAGGCGCTCAAACCCGACGAGCGCGAGTGGCTCGCCGCGTTCAAGGGCCGCATGGGGAGCCCGCTGCCCGACGCCGTCGCCGCCGACCTTCCGGACTGGCTGTGGGAGCGGCTGGGCGAGGTCATGGGCGCCGAAGGGCGCGCCGAATTCGCC
>DAOMBL010000589.1:0-2070 GCA_035427325.1 Casimicrobiaceae bacterium | reverse complement strand
GTAGAGCGGATTGCCCGACGTGTGGAGGATGGGCAGCTCGGGATCGGGGCCCGAGTTCAGCGTGCGGGAGATCTCAAGCGTCTCGGTGTTGATGACGTCGAGGCGGTTGTCGTCGCCGATGCAGACCAGCACCTCCTTGAAGTCCGGCGTGATGCGGATGCCGCGCGGACGCAGGCCGGTCTCGATGGTTTTCACGACCTTCAGGCTCTCGTCGAGCACCGTGACCGTGTTGTCCTTCTCGTTGGTGACAAAGATGAGCAGCGCATGCGCGGGAAGCGGTGCCGCGAGAAGCAGCGCGACGGCGGTGGCAAGAACTTTGATCTTCATTTGAGACCTTCTGTTGCGTCTTCCCGTATCTGCTCAGTCCTTCGGTGGACTTCTGGTTACGCTTCGGGCCGACCGAGCCCGAAGCGCTTGATCTAGTTCGGCCCTGCCGGCGCCGGTGCGGCCTTCGGCTTCGACAGGAACCGCAAGGCGCCGACGGCGGCCTCGTAGCCGGCGCTGGAGGCGATCTCGAGCGCGGTCTGGCCCTGGGCGTTCTTGACGTTGGGATCGGCGCCGGCGCCGACGAGCAGGCCGACGATCGGCGCGTTGTTGTGGCCCGCCGCGACCATGAGCGCGGTGACGCCATCCTTCGAGAGCGCGTTGACATCGGCCCCCTTGTCGATCAGCGCGCGGGCGAGATCGAGGGGCTGCGGGCCCTGGGCGAGATTGCCGGAGCGCGTCTTGGCGGCGAGCTGCGTCGCGATCACCATGAGCGGCGTCACGCGCTCGTAGCCGGACGGGGCGTTCACGTCGGCGCCGGCGTCGATCAGCGCCTTGGCGGCGAAGAACTTGCCGTCGCCGATGGCCCAGGAGAGCGGCGTGATGTCCTGCTTGTTGAGCTTGTTCAGGTCCGCGCCTTTCTTCGCCAGCATCTCGACCGTGGGCACGTGGTTGCGGTTGATGGCGTGCAGCAGCGGGAAGAAGCCGTCGGCATCGGCGGCGTTGGGATCGGCCCCGGCATCGACCAGAACCTCGATCAGGCTCGCCGCGCGGTTGCGCGCAGCCGTATCGAGCAGCGAGAAGCCGCCGGAATCGCGGGCGTTGACGTCCGCGCCCTTCTTGATCAGGAAGCGGACGCGGTCGATATCCTTGGCGAGCACGGCGTTGGCGAGCTCCAGATTGACATCGGCCCCATCGGCGAGCCACTGCTCGAGGCGAGCCTCCGTCACGACCTGGTCGGCGGCGGCCTTGTCGGTCGGCAGGATGCGCGGCGCCTCCTTCAGGAACCGGTCCTGCGAGACCTTGCGGATGCGCTCGTAATAGGAGCCGTGCGCGGGCAGATCGCCGTCGACGGCGCATTTCGAGCATTTGACTAGCGGCACGCCGTAGTCTTTCAGGACGGCGGCGATCTTGTCTCTGGTGCGGGTCAGCGACCAGTCGAGCATGTACTTCAGCATGACCTGGTTGCGCTGCATGCCGATGGCCAGCTCGAACTCCATCGGGACCTCGTTCTCCCAGAGGTTCACCGGCTGGATGACGATGGGCGCGTTGCGCTGCGCCTTGAGCCAGCCGGCGAAGGGGCCCCAGACGCCGGCCACGTCCAGCTCGCCGTCGATGACCTTCTGCACCTGCTGCCAGGGCTGGTGCTTCGGCTGCAGGTCCGTATCGTAGGCGATGATGTGGAGGTCGAGGTTCTTGAGACCGCGGCGCTCGAGCGCCTCGCGCAGGCCCGAGTGCTGGAAGACGCCGATGCGGAGCGTCTTCAGGACGGGATCGTCGAGGCTTTCGATCTTGAGGTTCTTGTCCTCGCGATGGGCGAAAATATAGGTCGTGCTGTAGAGCGGATCCGTGGTCAGGAGATCCTGCAGCGCGACGGGCATGTCCATCAGGATATCGCACTCGTTGTTCTGGAACGTCTCGCGGGTGAGGCCGCGCTCGTGATACGGGCGCCAGAAAAAGCTCGCGTGCGTGCCGAGGTCCTCGGCCAGGATCTTGGCGATCCTGTTCTGGTAGCCCTCCTCCCTGTTGGACGAGAGCGGCATGTTGCCGGGATCGCTGCACACCTTGAGCGGCCCGATCGTCTTC
>DAOMBL010000588.1:0-2093 GCA_035427325.1 Casimicrobiaceae bacterium | reverse complement strand
CGGAGTGCGCGCGCCTCGACCGCGCGCTGGAAGCGCAGGAGCGGCTCATCGCCTACCGCCAGAGCTTCCGCTGGTGGATCGCGTTGCCGTGGGTGCGCGCGAAGCTCGCGTGGAAGCGCCTTCGCGGCGAATGAGACGCCCGATGGCTCACGCGCCGCTGATCGACGTCGTCGTGCCGGTGTACAACGCGCCGGACGACGTCCGCCGCTGCGTCGAGAGCGTGCTCGATCGCACGCCGCCCGGATACCGGCTCGTCCTGATCGACGACGCGTCGCCCGACCCGCGCGTGGCGGAGGTGCTGCGCGCGATCGCCGGCGAGGGTCACGCGCAGGTCGAGATCCTCGCGAACGAGAGGAACCTGGGCTTCACCGGCACGGCGAACCGCGGCTTCGGCCTGTCGCGCCGCGACGTCGTGCTCCTGAACAGCGACACGATCGTCACCGACGGCTGGCTCGACGCGCTCCTGCGCTGCGCGGCGTCCGACCCGACGATCGGCACGATCACGCCGTGGTCGAACAACGCGGAGATCCTGTCGTATCCGCGCTTCTGCGTGAACAACGCCTGGCCCGAGGGCGCGGATCCGCGCCCGGTCGCGGACGCGTTCGCGCGTGCGGCGGTGCCGAGCTATCCCGAGCTGCCTACCGGCGTCGGGTTCTGCTTCTTCGTGCGGCGCGCGCTCCTCGACGAGATCGGCGGCTTCGATCCGGCGTTCGGCGCGGGCTACGGCGAGGAGAACGACCTCTGCATGCGCGCAGCGGCGGCTGGGTGGCGCAACGTGCTCGCCGACGACGCCTTCGTGCTGCACACCGGCGGGCGCTCGTTCGAGCGCCAGAAGGACGCGCTGGTGCCGAAGAACACCGCGACGCTGCTCGCGCGTCACCCGGGCTACCTGTCGCTCGTGCACGAGTACGTCGCGAAGGATCCGCTCGCGCCGTTGCGCGATGCGGCGACGATCGCGCTGGACGCGGCGTCATCGCCCTGCGTGCTGCACATCCTGCACCACCAGGGAGGCGGCACGGAGACCCACGTGCGCGCGCTGGTCGCGTCGACGGGCGCGCTCTGCCGCCATGCGATCGCGATCGCGGTCGGCGATCGCTGGCGCATCGAGGCCCACCGTGCCGACGGCGCCGCGATCGCGTTCGAACTCGCGCGCCTGCCCGATGAGCCCTGGCGCGACTTCCTGGGCGCGCTGTGCGCGACGCTCGGCGCCGATCTCGTGCACGTGCACAACGTGTCGGCCTGCCGCGAGGGGCTGCTGACGGCGCTCGCGACGCTCGATCTGCCGTATGGCTACACGGTGCACGACCTGAACGCCGCGTGCCCGACGATCACCTTCCTCGACGAGGGCGGGATGTACTGCGGGGCGCAGACGGACCCGAAGACCTGCGGCGCATGCCTCGCGGCGCAGCCGCCGTTCGCCGGGATCGACATCGTTCGCTGGCGGGAGCGCCATCGTCCGCTGATCGAGCAGGCGGCGTTCCTCATCGCTCCGTCCCGATGGGCGGCGGACACGCTCGCGCGCTATTTCCCGGCGGCGAAGGCCGCGGTCGTCGTGCCGCACGGTGTGCCCGAGGTGGCGCCCCGGCATTCGGGAACGCGCCTCGCCGTGATGCTGCCGCAGGACGACGTGCCGACCGTGGCGGTGCTGGGCGCCGTCGGGCCCGACAAAGGCGCGCGGCGGATCGAGCGGCTGGTCGAACTGTCGCGGGCGCGCGGTGCGCATGTCCGGTTCGTCCTGATCGGCTACCTCGACCGGCAGCATGCGGCCTGGCAGAGCGACGACGCGCGCTTCACCGTGCACGGCCGCTACGATCCGCGCGACCTGCCCGATCTCCTGTCCCACTATCGCGTCTCGCTCGTCCTGTTCCCGTCGGCGGGTCCGGAGACGTTCAGCTACACGCTGTCCGAGGCCTGGGGAGCGGGCAGGCCGGTGCTGGTGCCGCCGATCGGGGCGCTGCCGGAGCGCGTCGCCGCGGCACGTGCGGGATTCGTGATGACCGAAGGCGAGTGGCGCAACGAGGAGGCGATGCTGGATCGCGTGCTGTCGCTCGTCGCGCCCGGCCAGGCGGGCGCGCTCGCGGAGGCGGCGCGTG
>DAOMBL010000587.1:0-2094 GCA_035427325.1 Casimicrobiaceae bacterium | reverse complement strand
CAGGGAGCGGCGGTGGCGCGACCGCCGGCGCCGGGGCCGCGGGAGGGGGTAGGGCCGCGGCCATCGACGGTGCGCGCTCGCGCTCGATGCCGATCGCCGGACCGGGACGCGCCGAGGCGATCGCAGCGGAGGGCGGTTCGGGTGACGCCGTGCGGACAAGCGTGGGGGTCGGCGCGGGCGGTTCGGCGCGCTGGGCCACGGGACTCACCGTGGGCGTCGTCGGACGCTGCGCGGCGGAACGCAGTGCCGCTGGCGCCTCGACGGGTGCCGGGGGCACGACACCGGTTGCCCGGGGCATGACATCGGTTGCGCGGGGCGTGGCGACGGGATCGGCGGGCCTGGCGATGTCCCGCGCGGCCGGAATCGGCAGGGCGGATTCGTCCGGTCGGGCGACCGCCCGATCCGCCGTCGGGGTCGAGGCCGGAGCGCTCGAAGCGGCTCGCGGAGCCGGTGCCGCGGGCATCGCCGGTTCGCGTGGCGGGGCAGAGAACCACCACACGGCCGCGCCTAAGCCACACAGGGTCAGGAATCCGAGGAGGATTGCCCGCCCGTGCCGAACGCGCTTGCCCAGGATCACCCGGGACTCCGGTGCCGGCGGCGACATCGAGGCCGACAGGCCTGGCTGGGCCGGCAGCCAGGGCCGCGGGGAATCCTGGTGTGGTGGCGGCGGCACGGGCTGCGCGGGCGCGGGTTTCACTCGTCCGATCGACGGCTCCGCCGGGCCGTGCAACGCGACCAGGCCGTGCTCGGACAGGCGACCCAGGTCCTTCTCCAGTCGGTCGGGGAGGACGCCGGGACGCCCGGCGAGTTCGTCCAGCGGCATCGGCCGGTCGAGCAACGAAAGCAGTCGCCGCTGGGCGATCGCGAGCCCGTGGCGGGGTGCCGCCAGTTCGGCGTCGCCTGCGGCGGTGCGAGCGCAGAGCGTCGATGGGTCGAGGGGCATGGGAAAGGGCAGCCGCAGTCCGCAGTATCCAGCAATCGACGTGCCACGCGCGTTCGGCGATTCGGCTAACATCGCCTCGCCACGCTCCGCTCGCGGTGCGCGCGCTCATCGGGGAGGGGACGTGCAGACGATCGTCATCGCGAATCCGAAAGGGGGCAGCGGCAAGACGACGCTCGCCACCAACGTCGCCGGCTGGCTCGCTGGCAAGCGGCAGCGGGTCGGACTCGACGACCGCGACCCGCAGCAGTCGGCGAGCGCCTGGCTCGCGCGCCGCCCGGCGCTGTTTCCCCCGATCGCCCCGCTCGATCCGGACGCGCGTCGCAGGGACGCGAAGGCGCTGGACCTGCAGTGGCGCGTCGTCGACACGCCGGCGGGCCTGCACGGCGACCCCTTGCGTGAGACGGTCCGCGACGCCGACCTGATGCTCGTGCCGCTCGCGCCCTCCGCGTACGACATGGTCGCTGCCGAGCGCTTCCTCGCAACGGTCGCGGATTCGAAGGCGGTGCGGCAGCGCGCGCTGCCGGTGGGCATCGTGGCGATGCGCGTCGATGCGCGCGCACACAGCGCGGCCGAACTCGACGACTTCCTCGCCGGATTCGAGTTCCCCGTGGTGGCGCACCTGCGGCAGACGCAGGTCTACGTCTGGTGCGCGCGCGACGGCGCCTCGGTGTTCGACCTGCCGCGCTCGCGCGCCGAGCAGGACTGGGAGCAGTGGAAGCCGCTCACGCGGTGGATCGCGACGCACGCCGCGGTGCGCGCATGAGTCCGTGGGTCGGCCTTCAGGCCGACGGGATGGCGCATCCTCGCTGTGGGTCGGCCTTCAGGCCGACGCCTTTCCATCGCATCGGCACGGCCCCGTCGGGCTGAAGCCCGACCCACAGGCGTGTTGCTGCATCCCGTCGGGCTGAAGCCCGAGCCACAGGCAAGGCGCTGCATCCTGTCGGGCCCGAGCCACAGCGGAGAGGTTGTGGGTCGGCCTTCAGGCCGACGCCTTTCCATCGCATCGGCACAGACCCCGTCGGGCTGAAGCCCGACCCACAGTGGAGAGGTTGTGGGTCGGCCTTCAGGCCGACGCCGTTCCATCGCATCGGCACGTACCCCGTCGGGCTGAAGCCCGACCCACAGGCGTGTTGCTGCATCCCGTCGGGCTG
>DAOMBL010000586.1:0-2094 GCA_035427325.1 Casimicrobiaceae bacterium | reverse complement strand
CGGCGCTCGATGCGCCGCCCCGGGAATCGCCGGCGCGACTGTCCTCTGACTTCTGACTCCTGTCTCCTGATGTCGGCCTGAAGGCCGACCCACAACCCCTCTGCTGCGTGTGGGGCTTCAGCCCAACTGGCCTCAGGCGCGTTCGACGTCCACCCAGCGCCCGTTCGACGCGACGCAGGCTTCGATGAACGCCATCGTGTGCACGCCGTCCTCGATGCGCGGATACGGGAACGCAGGCGCCGCCTCGCCGAGCGCGCGCGCCATCCGCTCCTGCGCGACTTCGGCGTAGATGTTCGCGAACGCCTCGCGCAAGCCTTCCGGGTGGCCGCGCGGGCTGCGCCCGAGCGCCGCGATGGCGGCAGGCAGGCTCGCGTCGCCGCGCCCGACGACGCGCGGCCCCTCGTTGTGCATCGCGATCCGCAGGTGCGAGCACTCGCGATGCGTCCATTCGAGCATGCCCGTCTCGCCGTACACGCGCAGCCGGATGTCGTTCTCGCTGCCGGCGGCCGCCTGGAATGCCGTGAACGTCCCCGCGAGACCGCCCTCGAAGCGCAGCAACGCCGACACGGTGTCGATCACGCGGCGACCCGGCACGACGGAGAGCGCGTCGGCGCAGACCCGAGCAACGGGGCGGCCGGTGACGAACGACGCGAGATGCTGCGCGTGGCAACCGATCGCACTCATCACCAGCGCGAGGCCGCTGCGCGAGGGCTCGAGTAGCCAGTCGAGACGGGCGTTCCTCGGGCCGTCCTCGATCCGCGTCGCGAGCCCGGACTGGATGTACTCGACCTGGACGTAGCGCAGCGTGCCCAGCGCGCCCTCGCCGACGAGCTGGCGCGCGTAGCGCGTCATTGGGTAGGCCGAATAGCCGTGCGTGATCGCGAACAGGCGGCCGTGACGCTTCGCGCGCGCCGCGAGGTCGCGGGCTTCCTCCGCGTCGTGGCTGACCGGCTTGTCGCACACGACGTCGAACCCGGCGTCGAGCGCGGCCGCGGAGAGCGCGTAGTGCGTGTCGTTGGGCGTCATGATCGCGACGGCGTCGACCGGATCGGTCCGCGCGCGCTCCCGTTCGACCAGCTCGCCGACCGTGCCGTAGCAGCGCTCGCCATCGAGGCCGAGCGCCGCTCCCGCGGCGCGCGAGCGCGCGGGATCGCCCGAGAAGACACCGCCCGCAACGCGCCACCAGCCATCGAGCTCGGCGGCGCTGCGGTGCATGTGGCCGATCCACGACGACGGGCCGCCCCCCAGGATCGCGAGCCGCAGCGGACGCCCGAAGCGTTCGCGCAGGCCGGACACGCTCAGACTCCGCGCGACCAGTACTCGCAGAAGCGCTCGACGTTGCCGAACAGGAACGCGTTGTAGCCGCTCCAGCCCTCGTACTTCGGCAGCTTCACGCCCCGCATCGCCTCGTCGTTGAGGCACTTCCGCTCCGCGGCGAGCTGCTTCGCCGCGTTCGACACGTCGATCAGGTAGCCGCGCAGCGCGCGCACGTCGTCCTTCGTGCCCAGGCGACCGCCCGGGCCGGGGTGGCCGGGAATCATCCGGTCCCACTCCATCGCGAGCACGCGGTCGATGCCCGCGAACCAGTCGGGAATGTAGCCGTCGGGCATGTCGCGGAACATCACGCCCTGGATCGGCAGCCAGTCGACCGCGTAGAGGATCCGCTCCTTCGGCAGCAGCATCACCAGCGTGTTGTCCGAGTGGTTGTTGCCGACCCACAGCAGGTCGACGCGCATGCCTCCGAGCACGATCGAACTCCCGCCGTCCTCGACGATCATGTCGGGAAGGACCACGTCGCGGTTCTGCAGCGCGGCGAGCCGCGCGTGCGCGTTGCGGTGCGCGACGACGATGGCTCCCTGGTCCTTGAAGACCTTCGCGCCGGTCGAATGATCGTAGTGGTGGTGGCTGTAGATCACGTACTTGACCGGGGCCTGCGTGATCTTGCGGATCTCGTCGAGGTAGGCCGCGGGCGCCTTCGCGTCGGCGTACCCGATCGGGTCCGTCACGATCACGCCCTCGGGCGACACCACGAACATCGACAGGTAGCCGCCGGCACGGAATACGTAGACGTTGTCGGCGACCTTCGTCGTCGAA
>DAOMBL010000585.1:0-2099 GCA_035427325.1 Casimicrobiaceae bacterium | reverse complement strand
GGCGACGCCGCTACTTCACGCGGACGATCACCGCGACGACGCGTGTCGCGTCGACCACGGCGTCGAAGAACTCGCGCCCGGCGACCTCCGACAGGTGCACGATGTCGGGCGTGACGAGCTTGACGGTTCCGGTGAGTTCGTCGCCGGGACCGAGCTTCAGCGTGACGCGCTTGCCGGTCTGCGCCGCGAGGACCTTGCCGACCGTGTCGCCGGGGCCGATCGCGGGCGATTGAGCGGCTGTCGGTGCCGCGAGGCAGGCGCAGGCGAGGACCAGGGCGTGGAGCGTGGGCGGCGTGGACATGGGCGATCCGTGCGTGACGATGGGGTCGCCAGTCTAGCGTCGGCCGGCCACCGCGTCGCGTGGACCGGTCGCGCGAGCGCGACAACCTGCCGTGCCGTTCGCACCCGCCCGCCGTCCGGGTTGGCATCCGGGCGTCCGTCGTGCAATAGTGTCGCCTCCCCCCGGCGCCGGCCCGCGAACGGGGCAATTCCGCCACCTGCCATGTCCGATTCGACGTCCCGCATCGCACGATCGCTGCTCGCCTTGCTCACCGCATTGGCGGTTGCGGCCTGCGCGACGCAGGAAGGCGGTGCCCCGAAGCCCAGCGAGCCGGCCAAGGCGCCTGCCGCGCCCGCGCCCGGGCCGGTGGTCCCTGCGCCTGCCCCCGTCCCGCCCGTCGCGCCCGTCGCGCCCGAGATTCCGCCGGCCGAGGCACGGCCCCAGGCCCAGCGGCTCGCGCTGCAGGCCGTCGACCAGTTGCAGGTGGGCGACGAGGCGACCGCGCGCCTCACGCTGGAGCAGGCGCAGAAGCTCGATCCGGCCAACGAACTCGCCAGGAACCTGATGGCGCAGATCAACGCCGACGCGCAGAAGGAACTCGGCAGCGTGTTCTTCCGCCACACCGTGCAGGCGGGAGACTCGTTGTCGCGCCTCGCGCAGCAGTACATGGGCGACCGGTTCCGGTTCTGGATCCTCGCCAAGTACAACGACATCCCGAACCCGTCGCGCGTTGCCGTCGGACAGGTCGTCAAGATTCCGGGCCGGCAGCCCGCTGCGGTCCCGACGCCACCCGTCGCGGAAACACCCGTTCCGGCGCCGAAGCCGCCGGAGCCCGAAGTCGCGAAACCCGAACTCGCCGACGCGATGAAGCGGGGCGCGGACCTGGAGAAAGCCGGCAATCTCGAGGCCGCGTACGCGGCTTACGCCGATGCCGCCGCGCGATTCCCGTCGAGCCAGGATGCCGCGAAGAAGCGCGACGCGGCGAAGGTGGCTCTGGTCCGTTCGCTCGACCGCGAGGCGTCGGTCGCGTTCCAGCGGCAGAATCTCGATCTCGCGATCGCCAAGTGGGAGCGCGTCCTCGAACTCGATCCGAACAACCGCAAGGCGCGTCTCGAGCGTGAGCGCGCGCTGGACCTCAAGAAGCGGCTCGCCGAGAAGTTCGGCAACGCTCCGCCGGCGAAGTAGGGGCCGCGGGCGCGAGCGCCGGCGAACGGCCGCGAACCACCGACGCGCTGCGGCGGACGGCGGTTACTTCGCGGGCATCCTGGACAGCTTGTCGCGCGCCGCGGTCGCCTCGCGCAGGCTGCGCTGCGCGTTCGCGTTCTGCGGATCGTAGCGGACCGCCGTCTCGAACGCGCGCACCGCGCCGGCGAGATCGGTGCGCATGAGCTTCATGCCGGTGCCGTAGTACTCGGCGGACAGCAGTTTGCGGAGCGAGGCGATCTTCGCCGACCAATCCGCCTGCGGCTCGCCGCGCAGCGCGAGCGCCTGCTCGTAGAGCCCGAGCGCGGCCTCGCGCTGTCCCTTGCCTTCGAGTTCCTTCGCACGTTCGGCCACCGCGGCACCGGCCTTCTGGCGCGAAGCGCGGTCGCGCGGGTGCGCGTCCACCCAGGCCTTGATCTCCCGCAGGGCGCCCGCGGTGTCGCCCGCGCGGAACATCTCGATGCGCTGGTCGAGTTCGACGGAGTCGTTCGCCGGCGCCGCGGCGGCCGCCTGCTTCGCCGCGCGTGCCTCCGCGAACATGTCCTGCGCGTTCGCGCGCGCGGCGCGGCCGGCCTGCAGGCGGGCCATGTTCTGCCGGTCGAGCTCGCGCAGCGCG
>DAOMBL010000584.1:0-2106 GCA_035427325.1 Casimicrobiaceae bacterium | reverse complement strand
GAGCGAGGCGGGCTGGAGCACCGGCAGCCCGAGCGAGGTGGCG
Source organism: Casimicrobiaceae bacterium (assembly GCA_035427325.1). Lineage (GTDB taxonomy): Bacteria > Pseudomonadota > Gammaproteobacteria > Burkholderiales > Casimicrobiaceae > VBCG01. The sequence continues at coordinate 2,063 of DAOMBL010000584.1, read as the reverse complement.
AGCGTCTTGACCGGCGAGGCGTCGACCGCGAGCCCTCGTCCTTTCGGCCGATCGGGCTGCGAGAGCACCAGCGGTATCGTGAAGCCGGCCCGGGCGATCGCCTCCAGCGAGCGGGCGGCGAACGCCGGGGTCCCCGCAAAACCGACGCGAAGGGTGCTGATGGTGATCCTCCCGGACTCCGGTCGCGGCGCAGGTCGCGCGTCCCCGCCACGGGACGCGGCCGTGCGCGTCAGCCTGCGAGCCGCTGCTTCTTGCGCAGCTTCCCGGCGAGCCTCGCCCGTTTGAGCGGCGACAGGCGGTCGACGAAGACCTTGCCCTCGAGGTGGTCCATTTCGTGCTGGATGCACACGGCGAGCAGTCCGTCGGCCTCGAGTTCGAAAGGCGCTCCGTCGGCCCCCAGGGCGCGGACCCGGATCTTCGCCGCCCGGGTCACCTTGTCGTAGTAGCCGGGGACCGACAGGCAGCCTTCCTCGCGCTCGGCTTCGCCGTCGGAGGTGAGGATCTCGGGGTCGATGAACACGCGGAGTTCGTCACGCGCATCGGAAATGTCCAGGACAATAACGCGCTTGTGCACGTCGACCTGGGTGGCCGCGAGGCCGATCCCCGGCGCGGCGTACATCGTCTCGGCCATGTCCCGGACGAGGCGCCGGATGTCGGGCGTCACCGTACCCACGCGCGAAGCCACCTTGCGCAGGCGCGGGTCGGGGTATTCGAGGATCGTCAACACCATGATCGCTGGACAAATGCAAGTGCCGGATGCAGAATCTTTCCCAAGTCCTTATTTTGCGGCGGTTTAGGACAAACGCAAGCCACGGACCGCAACGAAGAGGTCTTATGCGTCAACAGTTTAGCATGGGGAGGCGGTTCGCCCTCGCGCTCGCCGCTGGAGCGATCATCGGCGCATGGCCGGCGTTCGCGGCCGACCCGATCGTGCTGGCGGAAGGCGCGCCGTCCTCGTACACGGTGCAAAAAGGCGACACTCTCTGGGGGATCTCGGGCAAGTTCCTGAAGGACCCCTGGCGGTGGCCCGACGTGTGGCGGATGAACCGCGAGCAGATCCAGAACCCGCACCGGATCTATCCGGGGGACGTCGTCGTCCTCGACTACACCTCCGACGGCCAGCCGCGCCTGTCGATCGCGCAGGCGCCCGCAGCCGCCCAGGCGAGCGCGGCAGGCAGCACCTGGGGCGATGTCCGGCTGTCGCCGCGCGTACGCTCCGAGATGCTCGACGTCCAGGCGATCCCCAGCATTCCGCCCGGGGACATCGAGCCCTACCTGACCAAACCGGTCATCACCGACACGGCGGGCCTCCTGGACGCCCCGGAGATCGTCGAAGGGCGTGAGCGCGACCGCGTCGTGCGCGGCGCGGGCGACCGCGTGTACGTCGTCGGACTCGACCCCAAGCTCGGCGACCGCTGGTACATCTACCGCCCCGGCCGGGCGCTGGTGTCGCCCTCAGGCGAGGTCCTGGGCTTCGAGAACCGGTGGCTCGGGTCGGTGCGCGTCGAGCGCTTCGCCGAAGTGTCGACGGTGCAGATCATCGAGTCGAACGAGGAGATCTTCGTCGGCGACCGCCTGCTCCCGGTGCCGCGCGAGACCATCGTCAACTTCGTGCCGCGCGCGCCCGACCAGGAACTGCAGGGGCGGATCATCTCCTCGTACCGCAACGCCAGCGAGATGGGGCGCGGCTCGATCGTCACGCTCGACCTCGGGCGGGAGCAGGGACTTCAGGTCGGCCACGTGCTCGCGATCTACAAGACCGTGCCGCCGATCGTCGATCCCCGACCCGACCAGAGCACTCCGTTCATGCTGCGCTTCCTCGACCAGACGACGACGTTCCTGCCGAAGAAGCAGCTCGCGGTGCCCGACGAGCGCTCGGGCCTGCTGTTCGTGTTCCGCGTGTTCGAGCGCGTCAGTTACGCGATCCTGCTCCACACGACCGATCCGGTCGTGGTCGGCGCCGCCGTGCGCCGGCCGTAGCGGTCCTGCCCGCGGCGCGCGGAGCGCCTTCGTCCATGGGCGAGCCCACCCGCGCGCTCGCCTGGGCCGCGCTCGCCGACGCG
>DAOMBL010000583.1:0-2117 GCA_035427325.1 Casimicrobiaceae bacterium | reverse complement strand
GCACCGCGAGCGAGCGGATCGCGCCCGTGTCGGGTGCGGGAGGCGGGGCCGCCGGTTCGACCTGGGGCACCGGAGGGCGCGGCCGGGGCGCCAGCGCGACGGAGATCGGTGCGGAGGTCGGCCCCTCGATCTCGCCGGGCGTCAGCACATGCTTCATCGCCTTCGGCACCACCAGGAACAGCGCCGCAGCGTGCAGCAGCACCGACAGCGCGATCGCGACGTCGAAGCGCCGGTGGCCTTCCTCACCGGCGCGAAGGTCGTACCACGGTCGCGTGAAGTGCATCGTTCGGACAGGGCGCCGGCCCTGCGGGCCAGGCGCCGGGACAACCTGCAAGAATACCGCGCGCCGCGGCACCCCCGGCGTGCGCTATGCTAATCGACGGGCGCCATCGCGCCCCGGTTGGAGTCGCCGCTCGAGGCTCGGGTTCCACCATCGGAAGGAGGCAGGCGTGTCGATCTCGATGTATCAGGTGAGTGTTCCGCGGTTCGTGCACATGCTGCGCAACCTCGCGGCGATCCTCGACAAGGCACAGGCCTACGCGGAAGCGAAGAAGCTCGATCCCGCGGTGCTGCCGGGCGCGCGGCTCTTCCCCGACATGCTGCCGCTGACGGCGCAGGTGCGGATCGCGTGCGACACGGCCAACGGCCTCGCGTCCCGGCTGTCGGGCGTCGCCGCGCCGACGTTCGGGGAGGACCGGACGATCGCCGACATGAAGGCCCGCGTCGAGGCGTCGATCGCCTACCTCGGGACGATCACAGCGGCGCAGATCGACGGCACCGAGAAGAAGGAAACCGTGGTCAAGGTGGGCGGCAAGGACGTGACCTACGCGGGCATGCAGTACCTGCTCGCGCGCGCCATCCCGAACTTCTACTTCCACGTGACGACCGCCTACGACATCCTGCGCCACAACGGGCTCGAGATCGGCAAGGGCGACTACCTGGGCAACACGCTGGCGGCGTAGCGGGGCGCACGGCCGCGGCGAGGGCCCGCCTCGCGTCGGGGGCGCATGACCGACAAGCTGATCGTCACGCACCGCGGCGCGCTGCACGCGAAGTACGGTCCGGCGGGCTGGCGCCGCATCCGTGCCGCGGTCGGCCGCCTCGTCTCCGCCGACCGCGGTCGCGGACTCGTCACCAGGCTCGTGCTGCTCGACGACGCGCGCACGATGCGCTCGCTCCGGTGCCGTCCGATGCGCGATCCGCTCGACTACCGCGGCGCGAAGCGGGCGATCGACGCCGCGTACCGCCGGGCGACGCCCGACTACCTGATGATCCTGGGCGCGCCCGACGTGGTGCCGCACCAGCCGATCGCGAACCCCGCGTTCGACCCGCCCGACGATCCGGACGCCGTCGCGTGGAGCGACCTGCCCTACGCGTGCGACGGGCGCTACGGCACCGACATCGCGTCCTTCGTCGGGCCCACCCGCGTGGTGGGGCGCCTGCCGGACCTGCGCGGAGCGCACCGGAGCGCGCAGGCGTCCTACCTCGTAGGCCTGATCGACGCCGCCGCGCGCCACGTGAGCCGCGCCCCCGAGGCCTACGGTCTTCCGTTCGGACTCTCGGCACGGATCTGGAAGGCTTCGAGCGCGCGCAACCTGTTCGACGTCTTCGGCGTTCGTGGCGGGCTTCGCACCTCGCCGCCTTCCGGGCCGCGCCACCCGGCCCCGGCCCTGGCGCGGCTCGCGCACTTCATCAACTGCCACGGCAGCGAAGGCTCGCCCGAGTTCCAGGGCCAGGACCGCAGGCGCAACGCGCGCTACCCGATCGCGCTCTCGACGCGCGGCATGCGCGGGAAGATCGCGCCGGGAACCGTCGCTGCGGCCGAATGCTGCTACGGCGCGCAACTCTATTCGCCCGACCTGATCGGCACCGACCTCCCGATCTGCCAGGCCTACCTCGCGCAGGGTGCCTGCGGCTTCTTCGGCAGCACGACGATCGCCTACGGCGACGATCGCAGCGACACGACGGCGGCCGACCTGATGGTCCGCCACTTCCTGCTGCGCGCGCTCTCCGGAACCTCGCTCGGGCGCGCGGCGCTCGAGGCACGGCAGGCGTTCGTCGGCGGGCGGCTCGACATCGATCCGATCGACCTCAAGACGCTCGCGCAGTTCGTCCTC
>DAOMBL010000582.1:0-2130 GCA_035427325.1 Casimicrobiaceae bacterium | reverse complement strand
TTGTCGGCGCCCATGAAGCCCGCGACGAACGGCGAGACCGGATGGTGGAACACCTCGTCGGGCGTGCCGAGCTGGGCGATGCGGCCGGCGTCGATGACCGCGATGCGGTCGGCGAGCGTCAGCGCTTCCTCGCGGTCGTGGGTGACGTAGACCGCCGTGATGCCGACGCGCTTCTGCAGCGCGCGAAGCTCGTGCCGCAGTTCGAGCCGCACCCGGTAGTCGAGGTTCGACATCGGCTCGTCGAGAAGCAGCACCGACGGGTCGACGGCGAGCGCGCGCCCGAGCGCGACACGCTGTTTCTGTCCGCCCGAGAGCGCCGCGATCGAGCGCGGCCCTGAGCCTGCGAGCTGCAGGTGCTGCAGCACCGCGTCGACGCGCCGCGCGATCGCGTCGCGCGGCCTTCCGCGCATGCGAAGGCCGTAGCCGATGTTCGCCGCGACGTCCATGTGCGGCCACAGGGCGTAGGACTGGAACATCATCGCGGTGCCGCGCGCCTCGGGCGGCAGCCGCGTGATGTCCCGGCCGTCGACGACGATGCGCCCCTCGTCGGGCGCGACGAATCCCGCGATCGCGCGCAGGAGCGTCGTCTTGCCGCAGCCGGAGCTGCCGAGGAGCGCCACCAGTTCGCCGCGGGCGACCTCGAGCGAGACCCGGTCGAGCACGCGCGTCGTGCCGTAGGACACGCTGACCGCGTCGGCGTGGAGGTAGGGGGCGCTGGCGGGCGTCGGGGAGGGCGTGGCCATGTCCGGACGCCGCGCCGTCGGCGCGCGGCGATCGACCGGCGGATGATTCTCGCGCGACGGGGGCGTGTCAAGGGTCGCCGGGGGCAGCACGGGCCAGGATCCTGTCGGCGGTGTATGCTTGGCGCCGCGCGGGGTTGCCGCGAACCGGAGAGAGACGATGGGACTGATCGACTTCGTGAAGGAGGCGGGCGAGAAGCTGTTCGGCAAGGGCACCGCGCAGGCGGCGATGGCGGAAGTGAAGGCCGATCCCGCGAACGACGCCAAGATCAAGGCCGCGAACGACGCCGCGGGTGATGCGATCGTCACCTACATCAAGGCGCAGAACCTCTCGGCGACCGGACTCACGGTGACCTTCGACGGAGCCTCGTCGTCGGTCGCCGTCTACGGCGTCGCACCCGACCAGGCGACGCGCGAGAAGATCGTGCTGTGCTGCGGCAACGTGGCGGGCGTGTCCTCCGTCAAGGACATGATGAGCGTCGATCGCAGCGAGCCCGAGGCGCAGTACTACACGGTCAAGTCGGGCGACAACCTGTCGAAGATCAGCAAGCAGTTCTACGGCGATCCGAACAAGTACATGAAGATCTTCGAGGCGAACAAGCCGATGCTCACGCACCCGGACAAGATCTACCCGGGGCAGAACCTGCGCATCCCGCCCGCGTGATCCCCGTCCTGCCCCGGGCCGTCGAGCCGCGCGCGCCTGCGCTCGCGCGGCACGCGCACCCTGGCCCGGGCGCCGACGACGAGGACGACGAGACCCCGATCGGCGACCCGGACGACGACGAGGACTGGGGCGACGACGAGGACGACGAGGACGACGAGGACGAGGAGCCGCTGCGCGCGGCGCCCTGAACGGGCACGCTCGCCGGGGCCCGTCGGGAACGACCGAACGGGACCACCGTCACGCGGAGGTGACGTCGAGGTCGTGCTGCCGGCGCGGCGTCAGGCCGGGCAGGCCGGCACCGGATCGGCGAAGCGCCGGTGGAACGCGCTGTCGACCGGCGGAAGGTCCTCGCCTTCCTGCGCGAACGCGGCCGCGAGGTGCGCCTCGGCCATCGGTTGCGCCATCCGGTAGAAGTCGCGACAGATCGCGTAGGCCGCCGCGCCCGGCCAGTCGCCGGGCAACAGTTCGCGCGGCAGTTGCGGATCGCGCAGGCGCACGCGCCGGTACGCGTGCACGAGCAGCGTGCGGATGGCGAACGCCTGTGCGGGATCCGGGTTGGCGCGCTGGCGACACGCCGCGACCACGCCGGCGTGCCGGGCGATGAAGCGCCGGTAGTCCGCCGCCAGCGCCGCGAGCGCGTAGACCGATTCGACGCGCGAGGCGAGCGACGGGAGCGCACCGTCCACGGCGTCGCGCACGAGGAATCCGGTGACATCGCCCTGCACG
>DAOMBL010000581.1:0-2134 GCA_035427325.1 Casimicrobiaceae bacterium | reverse complement strand
GGGTTCCGCGGCCGGCTTGCTCGCGCGACGCCGTCGCGTCGGATGCGCCCGCGCCTGCGCGTCTGGCGAGGCCACGTCCGGTGCGTGGCGGGACGCGCCACGCCGATGCCGGGCGGTGTGCGTCCCGACACGCGGCGGCGCCGCTCCACGATGCGTCGGGGCGCCCTTCGCGCCCTTGCGGGACCCCTTCGGTCGTGAACCCGATGCACGCCGCTCCGCGCGTTCTTCGCGCTCCGGCTTGGGTCGGGGCCTCCAGACGATCAGCATCTTGCCCAGGTGCTGCACCGGCGCGGCCGCGAGCGCCTCGCATATCGCGGCGAGGTAGCGTTCGCGCTCGTCGCGGTCGTCGGAATGCGCGCGCACCTTGACGAGTTCGTGCGCGGTGAGCGCGACGTCGACCTCGTGCAGCACCGGGGGCGTGAGGCCGGCGTGCCCGATGGCGACGACCGGGTGGAGGGCGTGGGCACGCGCACGAAGCGCGCGACGTTCGGCGGGGGAGATCGGGAGCATCGTGGAAGTGTAGCCGCTGCCGGTCCGGCGGTCGAAGCCCGATGCGCGGCGTGCAAGGGGACGATGACCGGTTGGCATTGGACCGCCGCACGAGCCTCTGGAGATAATCGAGCCGCCGCGCTTGTGTCGCGGCATACCGTGGAAAGGTGTCCATGATGTCCCCGCCGAAGAGGAGGGGCGGTGCCGCAGGCCTGGTCCTGTTCTCCTCGATCGTCGCGGCGGCTTTCGCCGTCGGCGCGTTCGCGCAACCGGCTCCGCACTACGTCGGTGCCGCCGCCTGCGCGGGCTGTCATGCGAAGGAGACGCATGCCTGGCGCGGCTCGCAGCATGCGAGCGCGATGGCCGAGGCGAACGAGCGCACGGTGCTCGGGAACTTCGCCGACGCGCGCTTCACCGCGCACGGCGTCACGTCGCGCTTCTTCCGGCGCGACGGCCGGTACTTCGTGCGCACCGACGGTCCCGACGGCAGGCTCGCGGACTTCGAGATCCGCTACACGTTCGGCGTGTACCCGCTGCAGCAGTACCTGGTGGCGCTGCCCGGGGGCCGGCTGCAGGCGCTCGGCATCGCGTGGGACGCGCGGCCGAAGGCGGCAGGCGGGCAGCGCTGGTTCCACCTCATGCCCGAGCGCAGGCTCGCGGCCGGCGATCCGCTGCACTGGACCGGGCTCGACCAGAACTGGAACTACCAGTGCGCCGACTGCCATTCGACCAACCTGCGCAAGAACTACGATCCGGCGGCGCGCACCTACAGGACGACCTGGACCGACATCAACGTCGGCTGCGAAGCCTGCCACGGTCCGGGCTCCCGGCACGTCGGCTGGGCGGGCCTCGACGCGTCCGCGCGTGGCGCCGATGCGACCAGGGGACTGACCGTGCGCCTCGACGAGCGGCGCGGCGTGTCCTGGGCGATCGACGCCGCGAGCGGGAACGCCGTGCGCAGCGCGCCGCGGACCACCGCGCGCGAGATCGACACCTGCGTGCGATGCCACGCGCGACGCGGCCAGTTCGACGACCGCTGGCACGCCGGAATGCCCCCGGGCGACGCCTTCCGGCTCGCGACGCCCGAACCGGGCCTCTATTTCCCGGACGGCCAGCAGCGCGACGAGGTCTACGACCACGGCTCGTTCCTGACGAGCCGCATGAACGCGAAAGGCGTGACCTGCTCGGATTGCCACGAGCCGCACGGCGGACGCCTGCGCGCGCCGGGCAACGCCGTGTGCGGGCAGTGCCACGCGCCTTCGCGCTTCGACGTCCCCGAACATCACCGGCACCGGGCCGGGGGCCCCGGCGCGGCGTGCGCGTCCTGCCACATGCCGACGAAGACCTACATGGTCGTCGACCCGCGCCACGACCACTCGATCCGGATCCCGCGGCCGGATCGCACGGTCGCGCTCGGGACGCCCAACGCCTGCAGCGGCTGCCACGCGCGCGAAGGCGCGCAATGGGCGGCGGACGCGATCGCGCGCTGGGCGCCGGCGCGCAAGCCCGGGTTCCAAGGCTTCGCCGAGACCTTCGCGGCCGCGGATCGCGGCGCGCCGGACGTGCGCGCCACGCTCGCGAGCTACGCGCTCGATCGGGCGCAGCCGCCGATCGTGCGCGCGAGCGCGGTCGAGCGGCTCGCGTC
>DAOMBL010000580.1:443-2139 GCA_035427325.1 Casimicrobiaceae bacterium | reverse complement strand
CGAGGTAGCGCTCGATGGTGTCGAGGTCGCGGATGCCGCCGCCCAGCTGGACGGGGATCTCCTCGCCGACGACGCTCACGATCTCGCGGATCGCGAGTTCGTTCTTCGGCCGGCCGGCGACGGCGCCGTTCAGATCGACGATGTGCAGCCGCTCGGCGCCACGCTCCAGCCAGTGCTGCGCCATGGCGGCAGGATCCTCGGAAAAGACGGTCACCGCCTGCATGTCGCCCTGCTTGAGGCGGACGCAGTGGCCGTCCTTGATGTCGATCGCTGGGATGATCAGCATGGCCGCGGGTTCGTGGAAGGGCGGCGGTGCGGAGAACGCCCGGATCGCCGCGTCAGGCGCGAGGGTTCCAGGCGACGAAGTTGGCGAGCAGCTGGAGGCCGGCGCGGTGGCTCTTCTCGGGGTGGAACTGGGTCGCGAAGATATTAGCCCGCGCCACCGCGCAAGTAAACGGCGCGGGGTAGTCGGCGGTCGCCGCCACGACGCTGCGGTCGTCCGGGGCCGGGTGGTAGCTGTGCGCGAAGTAGAAGCGCTCGCCGTCGGGGATGCCGTTCCACAGCGGATGCGACTGCGCCTGCCGAACGCGGCTCCACCCCATGTGGGGGACCTTGAGCCGTTCGCCGTCCGGCAGCGTCATCGCGTCGTCGCGGAATCGCACGACGCGCCCGCGCAGGATCCCGAGGCAGGCCGTCGGCCCCTCCTCGCTCGTCTCGAAGAGCATCTGCAGGCCGAGGCAGACGCCGAGGAACGGCCGGTCGCGCGCGACCTCGGTCACGACCTCCCGCAGGCCGGAAGACTCGAGGCACCGCATGCAGTCCGGCATCGCCGCCTGGCCGGGCAGCACGACCCGCCCGGCACGCCGCACGACGTCGGCATCGCTCGTCACGACGACCTCGCTCCCCGGGGCGACGTGCCGCAGCGCCTTCGCCACCGAGCGAAGGTTGCCCATTCCGTAGTCGATGACGGCGATCGCAGGCATCAGAAGTCAGTTGACAGTTGGCAGTTGACAGTTGGCAGGTACGCCGGCGATTCCGGTGGCGGCGCATCGAGCGCCGGGGGCCGTTGGCAGTCGATCGGCGCGGCAGTGCCCTTGGGAGCGAAGCAACGAGCGGAGATCGGTTTCGTTCCAGCACAAGCCGTGCATGCGCGATCGCTCGCGCCTACCGGTGCCCGAACGCCCACCGGCCCCCTGTCAACTGCGAACTGCCAACTGTCAACTGCTAGAGCGCCCCCTTGGTCGACGGAATCGCGCCCGCCGCGCGAGGATCGCGGGCGACCGCCATGCGCAGCGCGCGGCCGAACGCCTTGAACACGGTCTCGCACTGGTGATGGGCGTTCGCGCCGCGCAGGTTGTCGACGTGCAGCGTCGCGAGCGCGTGGTTGGCGAAGCCCTGGAAGAATTCGTGCGTGAGATCGACGTCGAAGGTCCCGACGCGCGCGCGCGTGAACGCGACGTGGAACTCGAGGCCCGGCCTCCCCGACAGGTCGATCACGACCCGCGAGAGCGCCTCGTCGAGCGGCACGTAGGCATGGCCGTAGCGCGCGATGCCGGCCTTGTCGCCGGCCGCCTTCGCGAGCGCCTGCCCGAGCACGATGCCGATGTCCTCGACCGTGTGGTGCGCGTCGATCTCGAGATCCCCCTCGGCGCGCACGGTCAGGTCGACCATTCCGTGGCGGGCCACCTGGTCCAGC
>DAOMBL010000580.1:0-433 GCA_035427325.1 Casimicrobiaceae bacterium | reverse complement strand
GAGAAACGGAATGCCAGACGCGAGGTCGGCGCGCCCGCTGCCGTCGAAATCGAGTTCGACGGCGATCCGGGTCTCGCGCGTGCGGCGCTCGACGCGGGCGGTGCGGGCGGGGGAGGACGGGGCGTTCATGGCGCGGTAATCGCGCGGATCAGCGCGTCGTTCTCGGCGGGCGTGCCGACGGTGATCCGCAGGCAGTTCGCCGTGAGCGGATGGCCGCCGTGCAGATTCTTCACCAGGATGCCCGCGGCGCGCAACCGCCCCGCCGACGCGACCGCATCGGGTACGCGAACCAGCAGGAAGTTCGCGTCGCTCGGCGTGACCTCCGCTCCAGGAATCGAGGCGAGCGCGACGGCGAGGCGCTCGCGCTCCGCGACGATCCGGTCCACCTGCGCGGCGAGCACGTCCGCGGCGCCGAGCACCACCGGCACCGCCG
>DAOMBL010000579.1:0-2144 GCA_035427325.1 Casimicrobiaceae bacterium | reverse complement strand
GGGCGCGCACTGCCGGTTCTTCCCGAGCTGTTCGGAGTACGCGCGGAAGGCGATCGAGCGCCACGGCGCCGCGCGCGGCTCCTGGCTCGCGGCGAAGCGGATCTGCCGCTGCCACCCCTATCACCCGGGCGGCTACGACCCGGTTCCCGACTGACCCGGCCGCCCGAAGACCCATGATGGACACGCAACGCCTGATCCTGCTCGCGATCTTCAGCTTCTCGCTCGTCATGCTGTGGGAGGCCTGGAACCGCGACAATCGCCCGGTCGTCCCCGCGCCGGCCCGCACGGCGGGTGCGCCTGAGCGCCCCGGCGACATTCCGACTTCCAGCGCTCCGGCGGCGTCGACGCCGTCAGCGAGTGCCGTCCCCGCCGGCGCGGTCCCGGGACAGCCGGCCTCGAGCGCTCCCGTGGCGGCGAACCTCGTGACGGTCACCACCGACCTCTTCACCGTGAAGGTGGACCCGGTCGGCGGGGTGATCGCGGAAGTCGCGCTCGCGAAGCACCGCGACGCGTTCGATACCTCGAAGCCCTATCTCGCGCTGCAGCGCAACGCCGCGCGCACCTTCGTCGCGCAGGCCGGCCTCCTGGGCGACGGGATGCCCAACCACCGCACGACCTGGGAAGTGCTGCCGGGCCCGCGCGAACTCGCGCCCGGACAGGACAAGCTCGAACTGCGGATGCAGGCGACCGCCGCGTCCGGCGACAAGGTCGTGCAGACGCTCACGTTCCACCGCGGCAGCTACCTGATCGACGCGAGCTTCGAGGTCACCAACGCCACCGGGGCGCCGATCTCGCCGTTCGCCTACTTCCAGCTCGCGCGCGACACCAAGCACGCGGTGCCGCAGAACTCGATGGCGCCTTCCGCCTACGTGGGCCCGGTCATCTACAACTCGACCGACCACTTCAGGAAGGTCGAGCCCTCCGAACTCGACAAGCTCGCCTCCGACCCGTCGCGCAAGCTGCCGTACACGAAGAACGCGACCGACGGCTGGGCCGGCATGATCGAGCACTACTTCGTCTCGGCCTGGCTCCCCTCCGACGAGAAGAAGCTGCCGCGGGAGTTCTTCGCGCGGAAGCTCGACAACGGCCTCTACGCGGCCGGCGTGATCGTGCCGATGCCGCAGATCGCGCCCGGCGCGAGCGCGACGCTCACGGTGCCGCTGTTCGTCGGCCCGCAGGACCAGGAGATGCTGAAGAAGGTCGCCGCGGGCCTCGACCTGTCGGTCGACTACGGCATCTTCACCGTGATCGCGGCGCCGCTCTTCTGGCTGCTCAAGTGGCTGCACGGCCTGATCGGCAACTGGGGCTGGGCGATCGTGGTCATGACGATCATGATCAAGGCGGCGTTCTATCCGCTGAATGCCGCGGCCGCGCGCTCGATGGGCAAGATGAAGCTCGTCGCGCCGAAGATGAAGGCGCTGCAGGAGCAGTACGCGAACGACAAGCAGGCGCTCCAGATGAAGATGATGGAGCTCTACAAGCAGGAGAAGATCAATCCGCTGGGCGGCTGCCTGCCGATCGTCGTGCAGATCCCGGTGTTCATCGCGCTCTACTGGGTGCTGCTCTCCGCGGTCGAACTGCGCCACGCGCCGTGGATCGGCTGGATCCACGACCTCTCGGCGCCGGATCCGTTCTACATCCTGCCGGTGCTCTACGCGATCTCCGCCTGGCTGCAGGTGAAGCTCTCGCCGACGCCGATCACCGATCCGGTGCAGGCGAAGGTGTTCCAGATCATGCCGATCGCGTTCTCGGTGCTGTTCATCTTCTTCCCGTCGGGCCTCGTGCTCTACTGGCTCGTCAACAACATCCTGCAGATCGGCCAGCAGTGGCAGGTCAACCGGATGCTGGAGAAGGAACAGGCGCTCGCCGCGGCGAAGCGGCGCTGAGCGGGGCGGGGCGGCAGGTCGGGCTGAAGCCCAAACCGTCGGGCTGAAGCCCGACCCACAGGCGCAGTGCGGCACAACCCCTGACGGGCTGAAGCCCGGGCCGCAGCGGAGGGGTCGTGGGTCGGCCTTCAGGCCGACGCATTTCGGCTGCATCGGCACAGACCCCGTCGGGCTGAAGCCCGACCCACCGCAAACCGCCGCAGCCCGTCGGGCTGAAGCCCGACCCACCGCAAACCGCCGCAGCCCGTCGGGCTGAAG
>DAOMBL010000578.1:0-2154 GCA_035427325.1 Casimicrobiaceae bacterium | reverse complement strand
CGCAGACCACGCCGTCGACCGGCCACATCCGCGCGATGTGGTCGCACCATCCGGCCGGCCGGCCGGTGATCGGGACGACCAGCTTGCCTCCGGCCCGAAGGCGCGCGAGCGCGGCGTAGGCGTCGGGCGTGAGCTGCCCGTGCGTCGTCAGCGTGTCGTCGATGTCGGTGAGGACGCCCCGGATCGCCGCACGCGTCGCCTCGGGCATCGACTGCAGCGGGCGCGGCGCGGCAGCCGTCATGCGTGTTTCGCGGCGGCACGAATCCGCATGGCCGCGCGCGCGCGCTCGCCGGTCGTCATCGCGAGCCCGCACTTCGTCCGCCTCCAGAGCACGTCGTCGGGCTCGCGCGCCCACTCGTTCGCGACGAAGTGCTCGACCTCGCGTTCGGTGAGTCCGGCGCCGAGGTCCTCGCCCAGGTCGTCGGGGGACTTCGCGTCGCCCAGCACGCTCGCCGCGGTCGTGCCATGGCGGCGCGCGAGGGCCCTCAGGAGTCCCACGGGAAGTCCCGGATAGCGCGCGCACAACGACGCGAGCATCGCCGCGCGGTCGCCCTTCGGCACGTCGCCCCCGGGCAGCGGCGCGTTCGCGGTCCACGCGGGCTTCAGTCCGGGGAAGTACGGCGCGAGGTCGGCGAGCGCGGCCTCCGCGAGCCTGCGGTAGGTGGTGATCTTGCCGCCGTAGATCGAGAGCACCGGCGCGCGCCCTGGGCCGGGAGGGCCCTCGGTCGCCTCGACTTTCAGCACATAGTCGCGCGTCACCGCGGAGGGGTTCGACGAACCGTCGTCGTAGAGCGGGCGCACGCCGCTGTACGACCAGACGATGTCCGCGCGCGCGATCGGCTTCGCGAGATAGCCGTTCGCGAGCGCGATCAGGTAGTCGATCTCGTCGTCGGAGATGCGCGGCGCGTCCCAGTCGTCGACCGGGACGTCGGTCGTCCCGATCAGCGAGTAGCGCTCCTGCCACGGGATGACGAAGACGATGCGCTGGTCCGAGTTCTGCAGGATGTAGGCGTGTTCCTCGTCGTGCACGCGGGGGACGACGATGTGGCTTCCCTTGACGTGCCGTACGCCGGCTCCCGAGGGCGGCGCGTCGGTGGCGCCGAGCACTTCCGCGACCCACGGGCCGGCCGCGTTGACGATCGCGCGTGCGGCGACCTCCTCGCGGCCGTTCGTCCCATCGATGGTCACGCGCCAGAGCCCGGCATCGCGCACGGCGCCCGCGAAGCGCGTTCTCGTGCGGATCGTCGCGCCGTGCTCGCGCGCCGACATCGCGTTCGCCACGACGAGCCGCGCGTCGTCGACGCGCGCGTCCGCGTAGACGAAGCCCTTGCGGAAGCGCGGTTGCAGTCCCGCGCCCCAGCGGCTGCCGTCGAGCGACACCGCCGACGAGCGCGGCAGCGACATCCGGCCGCCCAGCCGGTCGTAGAGGAAGAGTCCCGCGCGGATCATCCAGGCCGGCCGCAGGTGCGGCTCGTGCGGCAGCACGAACGCGAGCGGATCGACCAGGTGCGGGGCGATGCGCAGCATCACCTCGCGCTCGGCCAGCGCCTCGCCGACCAGCCGGAATTCGTAGTGCTCGAGGTAGCGCAGGCCGCCGTGGATCAGCTTGGAACTGGCCGACGAGGTCGCGCTCGCGAGGTCGTCGCGCTCGACCAGCAGCACCGAGAGCCCGCGGCCGGCCGCGTCACGCGCGATGCCGGCGCCGTTGATGCCGCCGCCGACGACGGCGAGATCGAAAGTCGCTGCACTCGCGGCCACGGCACGATTCTACCGGATGCGCTACGATGGCCCCCTTCCCGGGAGCCCCGCACGCCGCACGCGATGAACCTCGTCCCCGAAGCCGTCGCGCTCGACGGCGAGTTGCGCGGCTGGCGCCACCACCTGCACGCGCATCCCGAGACCGCGTTCGAGGAACGCGCGACCGCCGCCTTCGTCGCCGAGCGGCTGCGCGAGATGGGCCTCGAGGTGCACACCGGCCTCGCCGGCACCGGCGTCGTCGGCGTGCTGCGCCGCGGCACCTCGCGCGCGGCGATCGGCCTCAGGGCCGACCTCGACGCGCTGCACATCCACGAGCGGAGCGGCGTGCCGCACGCGTCGAGGCACGAGGGACGCATGCACGCGTGCGGCCACGACGGCCACACGACGATGCTGCTC
>DAOMBL010000577.1:0-2155 GCA_035427325.1 Casimicrobiaceae bacterium | reverse complement strand
GTCGTCGGGGCTTCGGGCGGACGCGTCGTCGGAGCGTCGGCGGGGCGAGTCGTCGGGGCGTCGGTTGGCGCGGGCGCACGAGGGGTCGAGGGCGCGGCGGCGTCGGGTGCAGCGGGCGCAGGGGGCGCGTCGGCCGGAGGTGGGGTAGGAGCGTCGGCTGGCGTAGGCGCGCGAGGGGTCGAAGGCGCGGCCGCGTCCGGTGCAGCGGGTGCAGGGGGCGCGTCAGGCGAAGGCGGGGGAGGCGCGTCTGGCGGAGGCGGGGGAGCATCCGGCGGCGGAGGAGTCGCGGTCCTTCGTTGCCTTGCTTGGTCGGCCCTCGTACCGAGGTGGCCACTCAGAAGGTCATAGAAGTAGTTTCTCGGGTCCGAGAGGTCGCGGACGATCGCATCGATCAACTGATCCACCGTCATAGCCTCACGAGAGCCTCTTGCATGGTCGTAGATGTTCCGAGCGATTCGCTGGAAGATCGCTTGGCCCCGACCCTGAATGACGATGTACTGAAAGGCCCGTACAACGGCCACGCGGCCCCAATGAGCGACTGCAGGATTCTGGAGGAAGCGTGCGGCGAATCGATTCCCCAGACGGCCCATGAACCTGCCGATGATCAACCCGATCAGCGCGTCGAACGCGATTCCGGCCCAATCGATTCGATCCCGCAGCCCCAACGAGACCTCTGTCCCTTGTTGAGCTACCTGTTGCACTCCGGCATACCCGACACCGATCACGGTCGCAGTCGCTCCGCCCGTTACGACGGTGGCGATGACGCCGACCGTGATCGCGCTGACGTCCCGCACGATCTCAAGGCCGTAAACCGCCCGCTCTGCGCCGCTGATCGTTCCTTCTCGGTACTCGTAGATCCTGCGCTGGCACTGGCGGAGATGATGCTGAGCCTGGGCGAGAGTTCGGAACGCGGCAGGCACGTTCCGAGCAATGAGCGCCGCATGGGCCTGCCGAATCCAATAAGCAGGCGTGAGCCAGATGTCGAGCGAGGGCATCCGTGCGCCGCTCAGAAGGTCCGACACGCCTCCGGTGAACCAGTGATGATCGCGCATCCTGCGGTAGTCGTCGTGGCTCTCGGCTCCGGCTTCGATCTGACCCCTCAAGAACCGGTACGAGTTGCGGAGCGCAACCAGCGCCATGAACTTGTTGACGCGGCCGTACCACTGGCCCATCACGCGAATGTTGAGGTCGTATTGCTCGGTCTCGTCATCGGGCATGGGTTCGGTTTGCCGCGCGACGGGAGGAGGCATGTTCATGTGGGCGACGTTGAACCGCCCGTCAGCAAGATGCCACGCCCGCTGCAGAAGTAGGGCGTTGGAGGCAGAGGGCGACGAGGCGAACTCGCGCAGCCTGTCGGCGATCGCTTGCGCCCACATTGAGGCAGCTTCGTCGTCGGTCATGGAATCGAGGTCCAAGCTCACCTCGATCTCCATCAGACGAATCGGGCCGCCCAGCGCTCGGTCGTCCAGAAGTTGGCCGACCCTCGCCAGAGCTACGTCGCCGATTCGCGTCACGCGGGCGTGCTGTTCGGCCGTGACTTCCGCGCCTTCAGCTTCGATGTCCTTCTGGAAGGTTCGGACGTTCAAGCGGGTTTCTCGGCTTCCGACTCCGGCAAGGACGCGCGATTCGGTCTGTTGCGCTTCGTGTTCCATGCGCTGGCCCCCGGATCGGGTGTGCTTATCGACCCGCTGCCCGTGCTGGCCGGTCTGCTGGGCGACGTGCGTCAATTCGTGAGCCAGAAGCGCTTTGCCTTCGGTTCCTTGGGGGTTGTATTCGCCCGCCTTGAAGAACACGTCCGAACCGATCGTAAACGCACGCGCGCCGAGTTCTTTTGCCGCGCGGTCCGCTGCCGGGCCGACATGGACCTTCGCACGACTGGGGTCGAAGCCGACGTAGGGTCCGAGGTCCTTGCGGACATCCGTCGGAAGCGTTTGGCCTGAGCCTCCGGACTGCCGGAGTTCGGCCAGCAGAGACGCCGCGTCGGGTTCTTGGACTTGCAGCCCCTCGCCATCTTCACTTCGCTGGATCTCTGCGCGGTTCTCCATTGCGCGATCCCACAGGCCCATCATCCCTTCGCCGAGCCATTGAAGTCCGCGCCCCGCCCCTCTTAGCCCGGGATCGAGCATGGGCCACGCCAGCTTGGTAGCGTTGACCG
>DAOMBL010000576.1:0-2161 GCA_035427325.1 Casimicrobiaceae bacterium | reverse complement strand
CGCGAACGCGTTGTGCGCGAGCGTCGCGGCGAGCGACGGCTGCGCGAGCGCAGCGGCCGCCCCGGACAGTGCCGCGCCGAGCGAGGCCATGACGATCGCGGCGGCGAGCCACCGCTGCCCGCGCACCGACCACGCGACCGCGAACGTCACGAGGAGCGCGACGATCGCGAGCAGGCGATGCAGCACCACGAGCGCGGCAGCGCCGTCGGGCGGTTGCACGCGGCCCGCGACGATCTCGATCGGGCGGAGCGGATCGATCGCGCCCGAGCGCGCGAGCGAGGCGAGGTCCGCCGCCGGGCAACCGAAGGTCGCCGGGCACGACGTCAGCGCGTACTGCGCGCCGATCATGCCGCCCGTGATGACCTGCACGAACAGGAAGACGAGCGCCGCGACCGCGAGCGCTCCGCCCCGCGGGGCCCGCAGGTCCGACAACCGCGCCGCGAGCACGACGAGCGTCGCGAAGAGCGCGAAGCCGCCGACGAGGTTGCCCAGCGCGACCGCCGGCACGCGCGCGCCGGGCGTCGCGATGCCCAGCGCCGCGAGTCCGAGCGCGATCGCGAGCGCGAGCCAGGCGAGGGCGCGCTCGGCACCGAATCCGGAACGCGCACGCAGCGCGAGGAACGGGACGAGCGCCACCAGGATCAGCGCGGCGGAGGCCGCGAAGCGGTGGACGAGCCGTGCGACGAACGCGCCCGGAATCGCCTGCGGCGGATCGACGACGCCGTAGCACGAGGGCCACGCCGCGCAGGCGAGGCCGGCGAGCGAATGCCGGAGCCACGCGCTCGCGACGATCACCATCAGCACGGCGACGGCGGCCGCGACGGCGAGCCGGCGCGCGAGGACGACGCCGTTCACGCGGAGCGCTTCCGGTCGCGCACGGCGAGCACGACGACGACGACGAACAGCACGCCGCCCGCGACCGCGACCAGTCCCCCGGCGCCCATCAGCCCCATCCCGGCGATCTCGCTCGTCGTGCGCAGCACCTGCTCGCCCCCGGCGACCTTGCGCTGCACGCCGTAGCCGCCCGACCACAGGAGCCCCGTGATGTGCATCAGTTGCCCTGTGCCGTAGAGCACCGATTGCCACACGGCGAGCCGCGCCCGCGGCGCCGCGGCGCCGAGCCGGGGCAGCAGCCAGTACGCGAGTCCCATCATCGCGATCGTGACGCCGACGATCGCGCCGTGGTAGTGGGCCGGGATGCGTACGTCGCTGCCGCGGATCAGGAAGCCGATGACGCCGCCCGCGCCGAACAGCAGCATCGACACGACGAGCGCGGCCGCGAGCGGCTTCGCCTCCGGAGCCATCGGCCCGTCGCGCCGGCGCCGCACGAGTCCCGCGACGATCGCGGCGGCGACCACGGGGATCGCGAGCGTGCCGCCGATCCGCATGAGCCAGGTCTGCATCCGGTGGTGCTCGACCGACGTGACGTCCCAGGCGAGGTAGACGATCGTCGTCGCGAAGACCGCGACGAGCTGGATCCCGAACAGGAGCGCGACGACGCGCGGGGAGATCGGCACGCGGGCGCCGGAGGCGTCCGCCAGCACGAGCCAGGCGACGAGCAGGTGCAGCGTCCACGCGAACTGAAGCAAGTGGCCGCCGCCCCAGAACGCGAGTTCGTACCAGGCGCGCGCCTCGAGCGAGCGCGGCACCGCGGCGACGGACCACGCGAACGCGAGGATCGCGACCGCGCCCGCGACGAGCGAAGCGTTGATGCCGAAGCGCAGCGCGCCGGCGCCGTCGAGCCGAATGCCGACGAGCGGCGAGGCCGACAGGCCGCGCAGCACCAGGAGCGTCGCGCCCGCGGCGAAGGTGACGAGTCCCGCGAGGAACACCGGGCCGTCGATCACCGGCATGTAGTTCGCCATGATCGGCGCGGGGGGATCGAGGAACGGCGCGATCGCGATCAGCGCCGCGCCGATCGCGCCCAGTCCCAGCGCCGTGCGGCCCGCGACGAGCCCGCGCGTCGTGCTGTTGAGGCTCCAGATCGCGCCGCCGAGCGCGACGAACCACACCAGCACCGAGAGATCGACGTGCGCGACGAGCACGGTGCGGAAGAAGTCGCCCGCGGGCAGGAACCGGCCGACGCCCGGCGTGCGCGCGAGCGCGAGGAACACGGCGAGGAGGCCCGACGCGGCGAGCGCTCCGACGCCGAGCGCAAGCC
>DAOMBL010000575.1:0-2164 GCA_035427325.1 Casimicrobiaceae bacterium | reverse complement strand
GAGCGCGGCACGGGCGCTGCCGACGCCCGCCACCGCGCGGTCGGCGCGCGCCTTCGAGGTGTCGAGCGCGGAGCGCGACACGAAGCCCTTGTCGACCAGCTCGAGGTTGCGCCGGTGCTGCGCGAGGGCGTCGCGCTCCTCGGCCTCCGCCTGCGCGAGCGCAGCGCGCGCGGAGTCGACCTGTGCGGCCGCGGCCTGCGCCTGCGCGGCGACGTCGCGGTTGTCGAGCCGGGCGATGACTTCGCCTGCCTTCACGCGCGAGCCCTCGGCGACGCCCAGCCACTCGAGGCGTCCGGTCGCCTTCGACGCGATCGACGCCTTGCGCTGCGCGACGACATAGCCGGTCGCGTTCAGCACGACGTACTGCTGCGAGGGAAACGCCGTGACGACCGCGGCCACCGGCACGTCGAACACCCGCGGACGTGCGGCGAACCAGCCGCCGGCCGCCACGACGGCGACCGCGAGCGCGGCGAGGACGATCCAGCGCCGCGTGCGCCTGCGCCGGACCGGAGCGAGGCTGCGTTCGATCCGAAGCTTCGAGAGGTCGGGCGACTCCACGGGGCGGCCATTGTACCGTCCCGGGTCGGCGCTGCCGGATCGTCAGCCCCAGCCGAAGAACAGGAGCGCCCAGGCCGCCACGACGACGGCGACCGCGCACGCGAACGCGAGCAGGGCGCGGACGCGCGCGCCGCGATCCGGCGCATCCGCGAGTTGCAGCCACGCGAGCCGGAGGCTCCACGCGGCGCCCGCGGCGAGCACCAGCACGCGCAGCGCCGGCACCGCGCCCAACGGAAGGCCCTCGGCCTTCGCGAGGGTGACGGTCAGGCTCGACAGGCCGAGGAACACGCCGAGCCCGGCGAGCGGGACGAGCGCGTAGGCGAGTCGCACCGCGCGCGCAGCGCGCGGGGTCCGCCAGGTGCCCGCCGCGACGAGGAGGCACGCCCACACGAGCGACGACAGCGCGGCCGCGGTCGCCGCGATGTATCCGACGATCAGGGCTCCGTCGAGCCAGGTGAACACGTCGTTCGCTTCCGGGTAGTGCGTGAGCAGCCACCACGGGGCGCCATCGGACAGGAGCCACGCGGGGCCGTGGTCGATGACGAACGCGGCGGCGGCGAGCTTCGCCTGCACGAACCACGGGCTCGCCGACCAGTGGAACGCGCCGATGGCGAACCCGATCAGCCCGACCACGATGAGCGTCGCGTCCCAGCCCGACGCGCGTTCGTCCGCGAGCGTCGCGACTTCGCGGTTGGGCGGGCGGAACGACAGCGCGATCGCCCCGAGGTGGCCGCTGCAGCGGCCGCACATCTGGCACTCGGACGGCCCCTCCATGCGCTTGATCCGGACGAGCGGCGCGCAGTTGACCGGGTGGACGGCGATGCGACCCGCATTGCGCGCCCAGGCCGCGCGGTCGACGCGGAAGTGCACCGGCGCGACGCGCGCGAGCACGGAGAACACGCCGTTCACCGGGCACAGGTGACGGCACCAGACGCGCTTCTCGCGCCCGTAGACGAGCCCGACGACGATCGCGGCGACGGTCGAACCTCCGAGGACGACGAGCGCCGCGGGCGCATACTGGTAGACGCTCACCAGCTGGCCGAAGACCGTCGTCGTCGCGAACGCGACGAACGGCCAGCCGCCCCAGCGCATCCAGCGCGGAACGGCGCGCTGGAGCCCGACGCGGCTCGCCGCCTCGGTCAACGTGCCCTCCGGGCAGAACACGCCGCACCAGGTGCGGCCGGCGACGAGCATCGACAGCAGGACGAACGGCCACCACAGGCCCCAGAACGCCCACTGCGCGAACACCGTGAAGTTGTCGAGCGCGTGCGCGTCCTGGCCGGGCAGCGGCAGCCACGCGGGCACCGCCAGCAGGATCAGGTAGGCCGCGACGACGATCCACTGCACCGCGCGCACGACGCCCGCGTGGTCGCGGAGCCAGTCGCCGTACGCGGCGAGCCGGACGGACGCGCGGGACGCGGCCGGGGCGATCGCGTTCATTTCGCGGTCGCGTTCGCGTGGGCCTTCGACGCCTGCGGCGACGCGCTGCCGCGGTGGAGGAACCACCCGACCGCCGCCCAGAAGACCGCGAGGCAGAGGCACGGAAGGAGCGCGGGCTGCGAGCGATAGCCGGTGAACGCCGCGACGAAGCCGCCAAACCGCGACG
>DAOMBL010000574.1:0-2166 GCA_035427325.1 Casimicrobiaceae bacterium | reverse complement strand
TGACCGGGATCCACATCCCGGCCGGCGTCGACGGCGAGCGCGCGCGCCGCGCGCGCGATCTGGCGGCGCGGGTGTTCGAGGTTGCTGCCCAGGCCGACGTAGGCGCGGATCATTCCGGCACGGGATCGGCGGGCGGGGCGAGCGCGCCCTCCGGTGCGCGGCGCCCACGGCCGCGGGGACGCCTGCGCCGCTTCTTCGCGGGGGCCTCGTCGGGTCGCAGCATCGCCTCGCGCTCCTCCTGCGGGGCGTCCTGGAAACGCGTCCACCACGCCGCCAGCGACGCGTCGACCTCGCCGGCCTCGGCACGGATCACGAGGAAATCGTAGGCGGCGCGGAAGCGCGGATGCTCGACGAGCCGGGACGGCCGGGATCCGGCGCGCTGCTCGAAGCGCGGCTGCAGCGACCAGATCTCCTTGATCGTCGCCTCGAAGCGGCGCGGGATCGCGATGCGCTCCGCCTGCTGCTCGAGCACGCGGTCCATGGCGTCGAACAGCGCGGGCAGCGGCTTCTCGCCCCGGGACTTCGCCGCGTTCCAGTGGACGATCACCTCGTGCCACAGGAGCGTCGCGAACAGGAACGCGGGCGACACGCCCAGGTCCTCGCGCACGCGCCGGTCGGTGTGCGCGAGCGCGACGGCGATGAACTTCTGGCCGAGCGGCTGCTCGAGGATCACGTCGAGCAGCGGCAGGAGGCCGTGCGCGAGGCCGTGGGCGCGCAGCGCCGCGAGCGTCTTCGCGGCGTGGCCCGAGAGCAGGAGTTTCTGCATCTCGTCGAACAGCCGCGCCGGCGGGACGTTCGAGACGAGCGGCGCGAGCTTCGGGATCGGCGCCGCGGTGCGCTTGTCGATCGTGACGCCGACCTTGGTCGCGAGACGCACCGCCCGCAGCATCCGCACGGGGTCCTCGCGGAAGCGCGTCACCGGCGGGCCGATGAGCCGGAGGCGCCGCGCCCGCACGTCCGCGACGCCGCCCACGTAGTCCCAGACTTCCTCGGTCGCGGGATCGAAGTAGAGCGCGTTGATCGTGAAATCGCGGCGGACCGCGTCCTCGGCCTGCGTGCCGTAGACGTTGTCGGAGATGAGCCGCCCGTGCTCGTCGGTCGCCTCGTCCGCCTTCTGCGGTGCCCGGAACGTCGAGACCTCGATCACCTCGTTGCCGACGTGCACGTGCACGAGCCGGAAACGCCGGCCGATGATGAACGCGCGCCGGAACAGCGGCTTCACCTGCTCCGGCGTCGCATTGGTCGCGACGTCGAAGTCCTTCGGCTCGAGTCCCAGCATCAGGTCGCGCACCGCGCCGCCTACGACGAAGGCCTTGAAGCCCGCGTCCTGCAGGCGCCGGGTCACGGTGCGCGCGGCGTAGCTCACCTGGTCGCGCCGGACCGGGTGTTCGTCGGCGCGGTGGATCTTCGGTTCGCTCGACGCGCGACCGGGCCAGAGGCGGGCGAACAGGCGTCGGATCATCCTGGGCGTGGACGGCGGGGCGGGCGGCGCAGGTGCGACCGGGTCGCCCGGGACAGGTGCGGCGGAACGGCGGCGGATGATAGCACGCGCATGTCGACGGCCTCGTCGCGCCATTCGCCCGGCGCGAGTCCGCGAAGGGCCCACGGACCGACGGCGATGCGCACGAGGCGCAGCGTCGGCAGGCCGACCGCCGCGGTCATCCGCCGCACCTGCCGGTTGCGTCCTTCGGTGAGCGCGATTTCGAGCCAGGAGGTCGGGATCGAGGCGCGATGGCGGATCGGAGGCACGCGTGCCCACAGCGACGCGGGCGCGTCGATGCGGCGCGCGCGCGCGGGCGCGGTCGGGCCGTCGGAAAGCGCCACGCCGTTCGCGAGCGCGGCGATCGCCGCGTCGTTCGCGACACCTTCGACCTGCACCCAGTACGTCTTCACCAGTTTGTGGCGCGGATGTGCGATCCGGGCCTGCAGAGCGCCGTCGGCGGTGAGCACGACGAGGCCCTCGCTGTCCGCGTCCAGCCGGCCCGCGGGGTAGACGCCCGGGCGGTCGACGTAGTCGGCGAGCGTCGGGCGGCCGTCGGACGAGCGGAACTGGCAGAGCACGCCCCAGGGCTTGTTCAGCAGCACGACGGAGGTTCCGGCCGCGTCCCGTCCGGGGCGGTGCGCGGGCGGTCGGGCGGGGGTCACGGCACGGCGCTCAGGGGGGAT
>DAOMBL010000573.1:0-2171 GCA_035427325.1 Casimicrobiaceae bacterium | reverse complement strand
ACGCATTTCATCCGCATCGCCACAGAGCCCGTCGGGCTGAAGCCCGACCCACCGCCCCAATGCCGCGCCCCGTCGGGCTGAAGCCCGACCCACCGCGGAGAAGGTGTGGGTCGGCCTTCAGGCCGACGCATATCATCCGCATCGCCACAGCGCCCGTCGGGCTGAAGCCCGACCCACCGCGCGAATCCCGCACCCCGTCGGGCTGAAGCCCGACCCACAGGGGTCTCCCATCCCCCACCGGAGCCGACCGCGGTGGGCCCCGACCCTCGTCGTCCGGCCGCGATCGCCGCACGGGGACCCCCGCTACGGCGCAGCAGAGGTGCGGCGCCGTAACAGGAACAAGTGCTCACTCACCGGCGCCCGCGCCCGTTGATCACCTATAACCTTTTGTTATCATTCACATAATGCACAACGCCCGCAATGCAAAATGTGCGCGCCGGCCCTTGTGCGACGCATCATTTCCGGGTAGATTAGTTCAGTTTGGCCGCCGTCATGCTGCGCTGCGGCCCCAATGCTCCCGGAGGGCAGGCATGCGTCTCAAGGACAAGGTCGCGATCATCACCGGTGCCGGTCAGGGCATCGGCCAGGCGACCGCGATGAAGTTCGCTCGCGAAGGCGCGAAGGTCGCGCTCTGCGACATCAACCGGTCGGCCGTCGACGCCACCGTCGAAACCATCGTCGCCAACGGCGGCCAGGCGCTGGGCTACGTCGTCGACGTGACCGACAAGTCGTCGATCGCGAAGATGGTCGAGGGCGTCATGGGCGCCTGGGGGCGCATCGACACGCTGGTCAACAACGCCGGCATCGTGCAGGACGCGCAGTTCCGCAAGATGACCGACGAGCAGTTCGAGCGCGTGATCGACGTGAACCTGAAGGGCGTCTACAACGTCACCCGGGCGGTCGTCGACATCATGCTCGAGCAGAACTCGGGCTGCATCCTCAACGCCTCGTCGATCGTGGGCCTCTACGGCAACTTCGGCCAGACCAACTACGCCGCCACCAAGTTCGGCGTGATCGGCATGGTCAAGACCTGGGCGCGCGAACTCGGCCGCAAGGGCATCCGCGCGAACGCGATCTGTCCGGGATTCGTCAGCACGCCGATCCTCACCCAGATGCCGGAAAAGATCGTGCGCATGATGGAGGAGAAGGTCCCGCTCGGGCGCCTCGGCAAGCCCGAGGAGATCGCCAACACCTACGCGTGGCTCGCTTCCGACGAGGCCTCGTACATCAACGGGGCGGTGATCGAAGTTTCGGGCGGCGTCACCATCTGACGTTCCCGCATCCCCTCGTGCGGGCCGCGGGGGACCGCCCCTTGCGCCCGACTTGAATCCCCCGCGCCCGCCGGCGTAGGATGCCCCGTTCGTGTCCGGGGGAGAACCGCTCCATGCCTGCCGTCCTCGTCGTCGTCGCGCTGGCCGCATGGGCCGCGTTCGTCGCCCCCGCTTCGGCACAAAGGATGATCGGCGGGAATCCGGGTCCGCAGTACAACTACGTGTGTCCGAACGCGGACGGCGGCCCGCCGCTCGACTGCTACTTCGACGCGGTGCGCCACCTGTACACGATGTGTCGCCACGTCAAGTCGATCGAGGTGATCGAGTGGGGCTTCGAGAAATCGCAGGAAGGCGTCAACGACGCGAAGACGATCTCGTGCATCGAGAAGCAGCGTGGCAACATGCAGAAGCCCTACCAGGCGGCGCTGCGGGCCGCCTCGATCTCGAAGCAGGCGAGCGACGCGGTCAAGGACCTGCAGATCGTGTGGGTCAGTTCGCTCGACGACCTCAGGTGGCGTCCCGGCGAGACCGGAGACGACTACCTCACGCGCACGGTGACGCCGTACATGGAGTTCGAGGAGCGGATCGCCGGCATCCAGCTCATCGTCGAAACCGTCAGGAGTCACGTGCGCCCGTTGCCCGCGAAGGCCGCCGCACCGAAGGCCGCCACACCGAAGGCCGCGGCACCGAAGGCCGCGGCGAAGTAACGCATCGGCTCAGGCGGCCGGCCGTTCCCGGCCGCCGCGCTCGCCGCGCCTGCCGTGGCTGAGACCGGCGCGCCGGTGGCCGACGCGATCGTCGACGCGGAAGTCGTCGCGGCCTTCGCCGCGGACGGTCCGCTCGCCCGGCGACTGCCCGGATACCGCGAACGCCCGCAGAAGGTCGCGATGGCGCTCTCGG
>DAOMBL010000572.1:0-2174 GCA_035427325.1 Casimicrobiaceae bacterium | reverse complement strand
ATCGAGGCGATCGCGAAGGTGCCGGGCGTCGACACGATCTTCGTGGGACCTTCGGACCTGTCGGCGTCGATGGGGCTCCTCGGCGACGCCGGCCACGCGGACGTGCAGGCGAAGCTCGCCCACGCGGCGCAGGTCTGCAAGCGGCTGGGCAAGCCCGCGGGCATCATCGGCCCCAATCCCGAGATGGTCGCGCGCTATGTCGGCTACGGCTACACCTGGGTGGCGATCGGCTCGGACATGAGCATGATGATGGGCCGCGCGCAGGAGTGGCTCGGCCTGGCGCGCGGCAGGCCGCACGTTGCCGGCCCGCCTGCGCAGGGTTCGTACTGATCTCCCGCTGTCGGACCCGTGCCTGATCCCGGGACCGGAGGATTCGCGCTCGAGGCGGGCGACGCGGTCGTCGAGATCGCGCCGGCGGCGGGTGGCGCGATCGCGTCGTTCACGCTCGCGGGCGAGGCGATCCTCCGGCCGACGGGCACGGACGCGCGCGCGTCGCGCGATGTGCGGCGCCACGCCTGCTATCCGCTCGTCCCCTACTCGAATCGCATCGCGCAGGCGAAGTTCGCGTTCGCCGGTCGCGAGTTCGCGATCGCGCGCAACTTCGGCGACTCCCCGCACGCCATCCACGGCGTGGGCTGGCAGCGCGCGTGGGCGGTCGAGTCGGCCTCCGCGGCCGGCGCGCGGCTGTCCTGCGAGCACGACGCGCGCGACGCCGCCGCGTGGCCCTGGCCGTTTCGCGCGACGCAGGCGTTCTCGCTCGTGGCGTTGGACGCGGGGGCGCTCCTGTCGATTCGCCTCGCGATCGAGAACCGCGCGAACGAGTCGTTCCCGTTCGGCCTCGGGTGGCACCCGTTCTTCCCGAAGACCCCGGACACGACGCTCGCGTTCGACGCGGCGCACGTGTGGCGAAGCGATGCGACACGGATTCCGGTCGCGCGCGAACGTACGCCCGATGCGTGGCGCTTCGCGCCGCCGCGCGCGCTCGGCGAACTCGAACTCGACCACGTGTTCGAGCCTGCGTGCGGGCCGGCGACGATCGCGTGGCCCGCGCGCAGCCTCGAGGCGGAGATCGAGGCGGACAGCGCGCTCGACCGCCGCGTCGTCTACGTGCCGGAGGGCCGCGACTTCCTCGCGTTCGAGCCGGTGAGCCACATGACCGACGCGTTCAACCGCGCGGCGCGCGGCGAGCCCGGCACCGGGACCCGGATCCTGCCTCCCGGAGGCTCGTTCTCCTGTACGATGCGCATCCACGCGAGGCCCGCGCGACCGCGCGCCACGACACCATGACCGACACTCCTTTCCGCTGCGTGCTCGACCTCCGGGCGGCGCTCGGGGAGAGCCCGACCTGGTCGATCGACGAGCAGGCGCTGTACTTCGTCGACATCGTCGCGCCCGCGCTCATCCGCTTCGACCCGGCGACCGGTGCGCACACCGCGACGGCGATGCCTTCGTCGATCGGTTGCTTCGGCCTGCGGGAGCGCGGCGGCTTCGTGGTCGCGCTGCGCGACGGGATCTGGCTCGCCGATGCGCACGGGCGCCTCGAGCACAGGCTCGCCGGCGCCCCCTACGATCCGGCGCACCACCGCTTCAACGACGGCCGCGTCGACCGGCAGGGGCGCTTCTGGGTCGGTTCGATGAACGAGAAGCGCGACGCGCCCTCCGCCGCGCTCTACCGGCTCGAACGCGACGGCAGCCTCGCGCGCGTCCTCGACGGCGTGACCGTCAGCAACGGCGTCGCCTGGAGCCCGGACGGACGCACGATGTACCACGCGGACACGCCGGCGCACACGGTCCGCGCGTACGACTTCGATCCCGCGACCGGCGTCCCGTCCGGCGGGCGCGTGTTCGCACGCTGGCACGGCGACACCGACCGGCCCGACGGTGCCGCGGTCGACAGCGCGGGCAACTACTGGATCGCGTTCTTCCGCGGCGGCAAGGTGCTCCAGGTCTCGCCGCAGGGACGCGTGCTGCGCGAAGTTCCCTTTCCCGCGCAGTGCCCGACGATGCCCTGCTTCGGCGGCCCCGACCTGAGAACGCTTTACGTGACGAGCGCGCGCAAGGATCGTCCCGCGGACGAACTCGCGCGCTACCCGCAGTCCGGCGGCCTCTTCGCGATGCGCGTCGAGGTGCCCGGACTTCCCGAGCCGCGCTTCGCGGGCGGATAGGACGATGAT
>DAOMBL010000571.1:0-2176 GCA_035427325.1 Casimicrobiaceae bacterium | reverse complement strand
CGCAGGTCGCGTTGCGCCACTCGCTGCCGCACCGGGCTCAGGGACGACCCGTCGATGCCGGCGTCGTCGCGTCGATCCACCGGCAGGCCCTCGACACGGTGTCGCAGGCGCACTCCGACGCGACGCTCGCGCGCATCCTCGACGAGGCGCACCCGGTGAAGCGCGTCGGCCTGGCGCTCGCCGCGCTGGCACACGATCGCGAGCGCGTGCCGCGGCACACGATGTCGCTGCTGGTGGCCGACGCGCTCGCCGCGCAGGAAAAGCAGGCGCGCTGGATCCTCGCGCAGGAGCTCCTGCCGACGCTCGCCGAGTTCGATTGCGTCGACGCGCCGACGCTCGAACTCCTCGCCGAGCCGTTCACCGCGCAGGTGTCGTTCGAGGGGCGCGCGAACCTGCGCTGCCAGGTGCCGCGCAGCCGGTTCGCGACGTTCAACGAACTCGTCGCCGCGATGGGAACGTTCGATGCCGGCGACCCGGAACAGGTCGCGCTCGGCAACCTGGGCGCCGCGCTCTATGCGCGCGACGAGGGCGCGGCCAGGCCCGCCGCCCTCGCGCGCCAGCAGTCCGCGCTCCGCACCCTGCTCGATCCGGCGGCCGGCCATGCGGACTGAGCGCAACGCCTCGACGTTCGCGAACATGAGCGCGCCGCCGCGCTCGTTCGTGACGCTGCCCCGCCTCGCCCCGTGCGCCGCCGCCGAGCCCGGCGGCGCGGACGCAAGCCCCGAGCCCGCGCCCGCGCTTCGCGACATCCCGGTGGGACCGGGCGGCGGGGAGCTCACCTCGAATGCGCGCGGCGTGGCACGCGTCGAGATCGCGACGGCGCTGCGCTCCCGCCTGCGCCTGGACGCCGCCTCGCCTCTCCTCACCGCGCACCTCGGCCTAGCCCGCGTGCTCGTCGCCCTCGCGCGAACGGATGGCGGTACGCGCAAGTCTCAGGCCCCGATCCGCGCCGTGCTCCTCGAGATCGACCGCATCGCCCAGGTCCCCGAGGGCGAACTGGTCCACGAACTCGGCGAGCGGATCGCGTCGATCGCCTGGCCCGCCTGGGCGCCGCGCGTGGCCTTCGTCGCGCCTCCCGACGACGCTCGCGATCCCCGCCACGACGAGCGGCCCCGACGCGCGACGCGCGTGGTCCACTCCCCGCTGCTCGCCGCCCGGCTCGTCGCGGCGATCCGCGAGCCGGTCTTCCTGCGCAACGCCGCGCCGACGCTCGCGAACCTGCTCGACCTCCCGCGCGGCAGCGCGCCGCCGCGCACCTGGCAGATCTGGCTTCCGGTCGCACCGGGCCGAGTCCGGCCGCTGCCGTCCGCCGACCGTTCGATCCGAGGAGCGAACCCGTGACCCACGCCATCGCACCGTCTCGCGCGGTCGCGCACGGAGCGGATCTCCAGGATCGGGCCGTCGCGTGCGAGCACCGCCAGCTCGCCGACCGCATCCGCCAGTGCGTGCCGCCGCACCACCCGGCGTTCGGCAAGCTCCTGCAGCTCGTGTCGATCGAGGTCAGCGAAGCCGTGCCCACCGCCGCGGTGACGATCGGCGCGCGCTCAAGGCTCCTCGTCCATCCCGGCTTCGTCGCGGCGCGCTGCCGCACCGACGCGCACCTGTCGATGCTGGTGATGCACGAGCTCTACCACGTGCTGCTCGGCCACACGCGCCTGTACCGCCGCGCGACGCCCGAGGCGAACTGGGCGTTCGACTGCATCATCAACGCGCAGCTCTGCCGGATGCATCCGCAGCTCGAGTTCACCTCGTTCTTCGCGGCCGGCGCCGCTCCGGAGGGCCCCTGGAGCCTGATCGGCCCGCCGCCCGGATGGCCCGCCTCGCCGCGCTACGCGAGCGGCGCGCTCGGCGACGTGCACCGGCGACTCTACGACGACGACGGCGCGACGACGGTCGAGCTGTTCGCGCTGCTGGAGCGCACCGCCACCACGCTCGACGCCGACGGAGCGGGCCGACTCATCGGCAACCACGCCGACGAGCCCCGGGACGGCGACCCGCTGCACGCCGACCACGAACTGCTCGCCGAGACGCGGCGCATCGTCGCGCGCTGGCCGATGGTCGAACGGCGCGGCGGCGCGGACGACGGTGGCACGTCCGGGCGCCTCTGCAGCGCACTGCGCAGGCACGCCGACGCGCGCCGGGCCGTGCGCGCGCTGCTGCGGGCCGCAGCCTTAGG
>DAOMBL010000570.1:0-2180 GCA_035427325.1 Casimicrobiaceae bacterium | reverse complement strand
GCCGTTGTGTCGCATCGGCGCGAATCCCGTCGGGCTGAAGCCCGACCCACAGAGGGAATGCGGCATCCTTCCGGTCGGGCTGAAGCCCGACCCACCGCAGGAGCCCTCTCGCGGCGATCGATGCGCGGGTGCCGAAGTCGCTCGCGCCGCGGCCCGCTGTCGTCTTGCTCCTGATATGATCGTCGCGCCCCATGGCGCCCTTCGCCCGACGCATCGTCAGGATCGCCGCACTCGCGGCATGCGCGCTCGCATGCGCGGGCTCGCCGGCCGCGCGGGCGCAGGCGCCGACCGGAGCCGCGGAAGCGATCCGCACGCTGGGCGAGGCGGGTCGCTCGCTCGAGGCCTGGCCGCTGTGCGAGACCGCGGACCGGATCGGAACGTCGCAACTCGACCTGTGGTGCGGCATCGCGGCCGTCGACCTCGGGCGCGCGCCCGAAGGCGTGGTCGCGCTCGAGCGATACGTGCTGCGCCATCCTGCGGACGCGCGGGCCCGCCTCGAACTCGCGCGGGCCTATTTCGATGCCGGCGATGACATCGGTGCGCGCCAGGCATTCGATGCGGTCCTCGCCACCGATCCTCCCCCCGCGGTGCGCACCAGCATCGGCCGCTATCTCGACGCGATCGACGCGCGCGAGGCGCAGATCCGCCCGGGCGTGCGCGGCTGGGTCGAGCTGGGCGGCGGCTACGACAGCAACGTGAACGCAGGCGTGCAGCAGGCGAACATCGCGCTGCCGGTCGTCGGCTCGGTCACCGTCGCGGACTTCGGCGTCGAGCAGTCCGCGGGGTTCGGCTGGCTCGCGGGCAAGGTGGACCTCCATCATCCGGTCGCGCCCGGGGTCGCGCTCTACGCGGGCCTCGCCGGCAGCGGCCAGTTCAACGCGGGGGCGAGCGAGTTCGACATCGCGCAGGGCGCCGCGCTCCTCGGCGCGAGCTGGCAGCGCGGTTCGCACACGCTCTACGGGACCTACGCACACGGCGAGCTGCTGGTCGGCGGGGACCGCTACCGGTATTCGGACGGACTCGCCGTGGAGTGGCGCTACCTCGCGAACGAACTCGTGACCGCGAGCCTCGCACCGCAATATGCGCGGATCTCATTCACCGGCGCCAACCAGGCGCGCGGCAGCGATTTCTACGCGCTGTCGGCGTCGGTGCGGCGCGTGTGGCGCTGGCTCTGGCAGCCGGTCCTGAACCTGTCGGCCG
Source organism: Casimicrobiaceae bacterium (assembly GCA_035427325.1). GTDB lineage: Bacteria > Pseudomonadota > Gammaproteobacteria > Burkholderiales > Casimicrobiaceae > VBCG01. The sequence continues at coordinate 980 of DAOMBL010000570.1, read as the reverse complement.
TGGGCGGACGCGAGGAGAACCGTCACGACCTCGACTACCTGTCGCGCGACGTCTACGGAGCGACCGCGGACCTCACGCTCTCTCCCCGTCCCGCGTGGGCGCTCAACGCCGCGTTCACCTTCCAGCGCAGCCACTACGGGGGGCCGGTGCCGCTGCTCGGCCTCGACCGTGTCGACGACTACTACGGCGGCTCGATCGGCGCGCTCTACTTCTTCTCGAAATCGCTCACCGGCCGCATCGAAGCGCAGTTCACGCGCAACGATTCCAACATCGCGCTCTACCAGTACGACCGGCTGGTCGTAGGTGCGAAGCTGCGTTACGACTTCCCATGAGGGGGACCGCATGATCGACGTGCGCAAGTCCGCCCACCGCGCCCGCTGCCGGCTCGTCCGCGCGCTGCTGGGGCTCGCTGCGGCCCTCGGTTGCGTGGCCGCATCGGCGCAGCCCGCGGTGCTCGTCTTCGCCACCGGTGACGCCGCGGTCGTGCGCGGAGGAAGCCGCGCCGCCGCGACGGTCGGCGCAAACCTCGGCGCCGGCGACGCGATAGCGACCGGCGAACGCGGCCGGGCCCAGGTGCAATTCGCCGGCGGCGCCGTGATCTCGATCGCGCCATCGTCCGAACTGCGCATCGATGCCCTCGGCGTGGAACCGGTGCTCCACCTCGCACGGGGCGAGATCCGGGCGGCAACGCCACCGAGCGAGTGGCCGCCGAGCGAATGGCCGCTCACCGGGCCCGTGCCGCGCGAGGTGATGCAGGTCACGACGCCGCAGGCGACGATCGACGTGCGCAGCCTGCACCTCCAGCTCCGCATCTGCGCACCGGGCGGCTGCCGCGAACCCGGCGCCGAAGCGCCGGCGGTGCCGGGGCTCTACGTCGCGGTGTACGACGGATCCGCCATCGCGACGGCGAAGGCGTTCACCGCCACCTTCCGCCAGCGGGAGTTCCACGTCGTGCCGGACGACGGTACGCCCCGCCGGCT
>DAOMBL010000569.1:0-2184 GCA_035427325.1 Casimicrobiaceae bacterium | reverse complement strand
GAAGCCCGACCCACGGCAAGGATGCTGCAGCCCGTCGGGCTGAAGCCCGACCCACCGCCCTCCTGTGGGTCGGCCTTCAGGCCGACGCCGTTCCGTCGCATCGCCACGAACGCTCCCGGCGCTCGATGCGCCGCCTCGGGAATCGCCGGCGCGACTGTCCTCTGATACCTGGTACCTGATACCTGATGTCGGGCTGAAGCCCGACCCACAGTGAGGATTCGGCAGCATGTCGGGCTGAAGCCCGACCCACAGGGGCTACCGCATGTTGCCGGTGTGCCCGAGCGAGTAGCGCCCCGGCTGCGGCCAGACGGTGAGGCCGTGCGGTTCCATGCCGACCTTGATCGTCTTCACGCTGCCGGTCGTCGTGTCGAACACGTAGACCGCGTCGTCGTAGCGGCCGGAGAGCCACAGTTGCCGTCCGTCGGCGCTCACGTTGCCCATGTCCGGACTGCCGCCGCCGGGAATCGTCCAGGTCGCGACGATCTTGCGCGTCGCGAAATCGACCACGGTGACACCGCCCTTGCCCTTCGGAGGGCCGTGGATCTTCGTCGAGCCGCGGTTCGCGACGTAGAGCTTCGTGCCGTCGCGCGACGGATACAGGCCGTGCGAGCCCACGCCGGTGGGCAGGAAGTCGATCTGCTTGAAGCTCGCGTCGTCGACGACGTAGATGCCGTTGCTCATCATGTCGGCGATGTACCAGGTCGTGCCGTCGGGCGAGACGCGGATGTCCTGCGGCATGCCCTTCCATACGGTGCAGATCGTCTCGTCCTTCCCGTCCGGTCCGCGAACGACCTTGGTCGGCTTCCCCGGCAGGATCAACTGCAGGTAGCCCAGCACCTTGCGCTCGGCCAGGTCGATCTTCGTGATGCCGCCGGTGAATTCGCAGGTGAAGATGGCATGGCGCCCGTCGATCGAGAAGTCGGCGTGGTTGATGCCTCCGCAGCGCGGCACCGTGATCGAGTACTGCAGTTCGAACGTGTGCGGGTCGCGGAAGTCGAGCCGCTTGAACGCCTCGGCCACGACGATCGCCGACTTGCCGTCGGGCGTGAAGTACATGTTGTACGGATCGTCGACCGGAATCGGCGTCCCCGGCTTGCCGGTCTTCGGGTCGATCGGCGTAAGGCTCCCGTGAGGCGTGCGCTCGGCGTTGTTCGCGACCCACAGCGTCTTCAGGTCCCACGACGGCACGACATGCTGCGGGCTGAGGCCCACCTTGAACCGGTCGACCACCTTGAGGGTCGCCGGATCGATCACGTACACGTCGTTGCCGCGCACGTGCGGCACGTAGACGCGGGCGAGATCGCCGGCGACCGCCGGACTCAGCTTGCCCGCGGCGGTTTCGCTGTAGAGGTTGCGCGCATCGACGACCGGCGGCATCCCCGGCATCGTCACGACGGTGGCGGGCGCCTGGGCGAAGGCGAGGGCAACGGTGCCGAGCAGGAGCGAACAGGCGACAGGCAGGCGGTCGGGTCGGATCATCGGGTGGGTGGCAGGGAGGGGTCAGCGCCGCGTCGCGCGCCGGATCGCTTCGACGGAGGCCTCGACGACGGCGTCGACGCCCGGCTGCCCCAGTTCCTTCGTCGAAGCGCGCGGATCGCCGGAGGTGCCGTCGGCCGCGCGGGGCGGGGCCTTCAGCGCCTCCGCCCGGACGATTCCGGCGTCGACGGCGAGCGAGAGCGAGGTGTCGGCGAGTCCGGCGTGGGTACCGATCTCTGCGTCGGAGTGTCCGCGGGCGGCGAGGGCGCGGCGGTAGGTGGTTTCGGTGGCGCGATAGTACTCGATGATCGCGTGCGCGCGCACGGGCGTCGACGACCAGGCGCGGTCGAGTCGTTTCGCGACTGCCTGCAGCGACGCCTGGGTGCCGCCATGGTCGCCCAGGAACACGATGTCGCGAAACCCCGCGCGCTTCAGGCTCCGGGCCGCGGCCTCGAGCGTCCGCTCGAACACGTCGGCGGGCACGCTCAGGGTGCCCGGATAGCGCATGTGGCCGGCGGGCGGATCGATCGAGCCTTCCGGCACGTACGCGAGGACCGGCGCGACGATCGCGTTGCCGAGCGTGGACGCGATTCTCCCTGCGAGCGCGCGCACGCGGACGTTGTGCTTGCCGAGCGTCATGTGCGGTCCGCTCTGCTCGGTGCCGCCGACCGGGACGATCGCCGTCGTCGCGCCCGAGGCGATCGCATC
>DAOMBL010000568.1:0-2198 GCA_035427325.1 Casimicrobiaceae bacterium | reverse complement strand
GACCGCGTCGAGATCAGCGTCATCGAGGAGGCGCAGTCGCGCTGGCTCGCGTTCCGCAACGGCGAGATCGACCTCGCGAGCCTCGTGCCCGCGGACCTGTCGGGCGAACTGCTCGCCGGCGGGAAGCTTCGTCCCGAACTCGCCGCGCAGGGCATCCGGCACGAGGCCTCGCTTCGCCCGAACACCTACTGGTTCTACTTCAACATGGACGATCCGCTGGTCGGCGGCTACACGCCCGAGAAGATCGCGCTGCGCCGCGCGATCGGCATGGGCTACGATGCCGCGGAGGCATTGCGCGTGCTTCCGAAGGGGCGCGGCATCCTCGCGCAGAGCCTCGTTCCGCCGGGGATCGCGGGCTACGATCCGAACTGGAAGCTCGGCGCGCAGGTCTACGACCCCGCTTCGGCTCGGGCGCTGCTCGACCGCTTCGGCTACCAGGATCGCGACGGCGACGGCTTCCGCGAACTCCCCGACGGCAAGCCGCTCGTCCTCGAACGCTGGTCGGTGCCGGTCTCGACCCAGCGCGAGGCGGACGAACTGTGGACCAAGAACATGACCGCGATCGGCATCCGCCTCGCGATCCGCAAGGACAAGCTGCCGGAACTCCGCAAGATGGCGCGGCTCGGGAAGATCCCGTTCCGCTCGGACGGCTGGAACGCCGACTATCCCGACGCCGAGAACTTCATGCAGCTCCTCTACGGCCCCAACGCCGGCCAGGAGAACCAGGCGCGCTTCCGCCTGCCCGAGTACGACCGGCTCTACGACGAGGCCCGCAAGCTCCCCGACGGGCCGCAGCGCACGGCGCTCTTCGGCAAGATGCAGGAACTGATGGTCGCCTACGCGCCGATGCGGCTCACGCAGCACATCGTCGAGGACCACGCGTGGCACGCGCGCGTGCTCAACTACCGCGCGCACCCGATCCGCACGTTCGCGTTCCGCTACTACGATACGGCCGGGCCGTCGCCGGGCAGGTAGCCGGAGTCGCGCGGGCGATGCAGGCCGGAGGTCACGGGTCGCCCGGCCCGAGGACGCCGCCCGTCAGCCGCTCGCGCGCCCGCTTCACCAGCACGGCGTCGTCGTCCTCGCCGTACCCCGCGTTCACGGCGTCGCCGAATGCGCCGTGCGCCGCCCGTGCGAACGTCGGGTCCGCGCTCGCGCGCGCAGCGACGTCGCAGGCGATGCCGACGTCCTTCGCGAGGATCCGCGCGGCGGCGCGTGGCGCATAGTCGCCGGCGAGCGCACGCGGCACGCGATCGCCGAAGATCCAGCTCGCGCCCGAACTCGCGGAGATCACCTCGGCGGTGGCACGCAGGTCGAGGCCGAGCGCCTGCGCGAGCGCGAGCGCCTCCGCGGCCGCTGCGAGATTGGCCGCCGCGAGCAGGTTGTTAACGATCTTGGTCGCGGCGGCGTCGCCGACGCGATCGGAGATCGTGAAGACGCGCCCGGCCAGCGCGGCGAACACCTTCGCGCAACGCTCCCGCGCGGGCGCAGGGCCGGCGAGCATGACGGTCATCGTGCCCGCATGCGCCCTGGCCGGTCCGCCGGAGATCGGCGAGTCGAGGATCGTGATGCCCGCGTTCGCGCAGCGTGCGGGCAACGCGCGAACGTATTCCGGATCGACGGTCGACGCGATCGACACGATCCGGTCGGGCGCGCCGGAGGAGGCGACGCCGTCGCGCCCGAACAGGACATCGTCGATCTGGCCGGCGTCGACGACGACCACGAAGACGGCGTCCGCGACGCGCGCGATCTCCGCGGGCGAGGCCAGCACGACCGCCCCCGCGGCGGCGGCCCGCGCGTTCGCGTCGGGCCTCACGTCGCGCGCGACGACCCGGTACCCGCGACGCACGAGCGAGGCGACCATGCCGAGCCCCATGGCGCCCGGGCCGATGACCCCGATCGTGGTCGGTTCCGCATTCATCGGCAGGCCGCGGGACGCAAGGGATCAGCCGCCGGCGGACCGGAGGCGCGAAGGGGCGTGCTCGCGCTCCGAGGTACCGGGGGATCGCAACCGCGTCACTTCGCGGGCGCCGGTGCCATGAGCGGCGCGCAGTTCGTGAGCGTCCATGCGGTGCCGTCGCGAATGAACACCAGGCCGCCCGGATCGGTCCGCGGACCGCCGCCCCCGCGCACTTCGATGAGCCCGTTCGTGTACCGCACGCCGGACGACGACGGCACTTTCTGCAGCGTGACCGGCT
>DAOMBL010000567.1:0-2225 GCA_035427325.1 Casimicrobiaceae bacterium | reverse complement strand
GCGCGGATCGCCTCGCGCAGTTCGCGGTGCCTGGCACGCAGGCGTTCGGTCAGGCGGCGGAGTTCGGGGGCGGGCAGGTGGGGACTCATCTTGGGTTCGGGGGCGGGGGTGCGGGAGCCGGCGAACCGGCAGTCGGGTACCACGTGGGGACGGGAAAGAGGACTTGAAAGACCCTGTTCGGTTCCCATGTTGTGAGCACGGGCCCGCCGCACGACACCCGTTGGCGACGGTGCCGAACCCGAGCAGCAGCGACGAATTCGACAGGAGACTCCCATGACCCGAGTGCAAGTCTACGATCCTTTCAGCGGCAGCGGCATCGACGATCTGTTCCGCGGCTTCTTCGCCCCGGTCCGCCGCGAGGCGGCGGGCGCCGCGCCGGTCCGCATCGACGTGACCGAGAACGACAAGGGCTACGTCGTCAAGGCGGAAGTCCCGGGGGTGAAGAAGGAAGACATCCACGTGACGATCGAGGGCAACCAGGTGTCGATCAGCGCGGAGGTCAAGCGCGAGAGCGAGAAGAAGGAAGGCGACCGCGTCCTGCACACCGAACGCTACTATGGCAGCGTCTTCCGCAGTTTCACCCTGCCGACCGAACTCGACGAGTCGTCGAGCGAGGCGAAGTACGACGGCGGCGTGCTCGAACTGAAGCTCGCGAAGAAGCCCGCGATCGCCGGCAAACGCCTGTCCGTGCAGTGACCTGACGGGCGAGCCGCGCACGGGAGATCCGCGAGGATCTCCCGCGGGCCGGGCATCAGCCCTGTGGGTCGGGCTTCAGCCCGACGGGATGCCGCATCCCCGCTGTGGGTCGGGCTTCAGCCCAACGGGATGCTGCATCCCCGCTGTGGGTCGGGCTTCAGCCCTGTGGGTCGGGCTTCAGCCCTGTGGGTCGGGCTTCAGCCCGACGGTGTCCGTGCCGATTTCGCAGATGGCGTCGGCCTGAAGGCCGACCCACAGGCGCTGGCCGGCGCTCGACGCGCCGCTCGGGAAATCGCCGGCGCAACTGTCCTCTGATTCCTGATGTCGGCCTGAAGGCCGACCCACAAGGCCGACCCACAAGGCCGACCCACCGGTTACCGCACGCGCTTCGCGACGAACTCCTCGTCGATGTTGTCGCGGAAGTAGCTCCAGGGCGAACTCGCGCCCGCGAGCCGCCGCCAGATCTCGGGCGAGACGCCCGAGTACTCGAAGGTCCCCGATGTGAGTTCGACGACGAGCTTGCGCGTGCGCTCGTCGTAGCCGGCGGACCTCAGGCTGCCGCCCTGCAAGGGCTTCATCTCCATCGCGCGCCTCCTGTGGCTTCGAGCCTCGGTGCCGGGGTGGACCTCGCTCCATCGGCCGCCGCGGGCCAGTATGGCCGCGCGGGGCTGCCGGGGTCAACAACTCGCGGGTCGCCAGCGCGGTCGTCCGGGCTCCGGTAGCATGCGCCACTCCGGAACCCGCCGCCTGGCCATGCCACGCCTTCTTCGCATCGTCGCACTCCTCGCGATCGTTTCGATCGCACCGGAGTCGCCGGCCGCGCCACCCGCGCACGTGCTGCGCACGATGCTCGGAATCGCCGAGACGAGCTTCGACCCGCAGTTCGCCTCCGACGCGGCGTCCGACGCGGTGATCGCCGAGGTGTTCGAGGCGATGCTCGACTACGACTACCTGGCGCGACCGGTCAAGCTCGTGCCGCGCACGCTCGAGGCGATGCCGACGACGCCCGACGGTGGCAGGACCTGGATCTGCCGCGTGAAGAAGGGCATCCTGTTCACGCCCGACCCCGCGTTCGGCGGCAAGCCGCGCGAACTCACGGCGGCCGACTACGGCTACACCTACCGGCGCGTGCTCGATCCCGCGGTGAAGTCGCCGTGGCTCTGGCTGCTCGAAGGAAAGATCGCGGGCGGCGACGAGGCGATCGGCAAGGCGAAGGCGGCCGGCCGCTTCGACTACGACGCGCCGATCCCGGGCCTCGAGGTCGTCGACCGCTACACGCTGCGGATCCGGCTCAATGCGCCCGACTACCGGTTCCCGTTCGTGCTGGCGATCCCCTTCCTCGGCGCGGTCGCGCGCGAGGTGGTCGAGCGCTACGGCCTCGACCTGGGCGCGCATCCGGTCGGAACCGGCGCGTTCCGGCTCGCCGAGTACAAGCGCAGTTCGCGCATGGTGCTCGAGCGCAACCCCCTCTACCGCGCCGAGACCTATGTTCCCGCCGGGCCGGTGCCGCCGGAATCGCAGGCGATCGC
>DAOMBL010000566.1:0-2239 GCA_035427325.1 Casimicrobiaceae bacterium | reverse complement strand
GCCGCTCCACCGGAAGTTCCGCGACTCCCACAGCACCGCGGACGCTCCGCGCGCGATCGCGTCGGGGATGAACGCCCGGCCGTCGACGCGCGAGCCCGGCCATGCGGCGAACGCGTCTCCCGGCCGCAGGTCGCGGCTGTCGGACGTCACGCGGCGCGGCTTCCCGCCCAGCCGCGCGAACAGCGCGGCCGTGTCGAAGTCGGCCCGCGCCATCAGGTCTCCTCGCGCACCTCGTCCTCCGCGGGAACGAGGATCACGTTGTCGACCGGCGCGTCGGTCGGCGTGCCGAGCATCCGAAGCGCCGCTCCCGTCACCGCCGAGAACACCGGTGCGGCGACCGCGCCGCCGTAGTACCTCCCGGCCGAGGGTTCGTCGATCATCACCGCGACCACGATGCGCGGATCGGAGACCGGCGCGAACCCGACGAACGAACTCACGTACCGGTCGGGCGCGTAGCCGCGGCCCTCCAGCTTGTGGGCGGTGCCCGTCTTGCCGGCGACGCGGTAGCCCGCGACCTGCGCGCGGGGCGCGGTGCCACCGGGCTGCACCGCCATTTCGAGCATGCGGCGCACCGCGAGCGCGGTCTGGCGCGACATCGCGGGCCGGCCGGTCGCCGGGGCGCCGGCTTTCATGAACGTCGCGTCCACGAGTTCTCCGCCGGTGGCGAAGACCGTGTACGCGCGGGCGAGCTGCACCAGGTTGACCGAGATCCCGTGCCCGTAGCTGATCGTCGCCTGCTCGATCGGTTTCCAGCTCCTCGCGGGACGCAGGCGGCCGCTCACCTCGCCCGGGAAGCCGGTCCTCGGGGGCACGCCGAAGCCGACCTCGGTGAGTTCGCGCCACAGCGTCTCCGCCGGGAGCTTCAGCGCGATCTTCGCCGCGCCGACGTTCGACGACTTCTGGATCACCTGTTCGACCGTCAGCACGCCAGCGGGGTGCGCGTCGTGGATCGTGTTCGGCCCGATCGTGAGCGTGCCGCCGCCGGTGTCGATCGGCGTGTCGGGCCGGACCGCGCCGGCGTCGAGCGCGGCGGCGATCGCGAAGGGTTTCAGCGTCGAGCCCGGCTCGAACACGTCGGTAAGCGCACGGTTGCGCATGCGGTCGCGCGAGGTCCTGTCGCGCGCATTCGGGTTGTACGCCGGTCAGTTCGCGAGCGCGAGGATCTCGCCGGTGCGCACGTCGAGGATCACGATGCCGCCCGCCTTCGCGCGGTTCGCCTCGACCGCCGCCTTGAGTTCCCGGAACGCGAGGTACTGCAGGCGCGAGTCGAGCGAGAGCGCGAGGTCGCGCCCCTGCTGCGGCGCGCGGATCGACGCGACGTCCTCGACCACTTCGCCGCGCCGGTTGATGATCACCCGGCGGCTGCCCGGAACGCCGGCGAGCCAGCCCTGTTGCGCGAGTTCGATGCCCTCCTGGCCCGCGTCGCGGTCGCCCGTGAATCCCACGACGTGGCTCGTCACCTCGCCGCCGGGGTAATAGCGACGATACGCGGTCTCCTCGTTCAGGCCCTTGATGCGCAGCGAAAGGGCGCGTTCGGCGACCTCGGGCGAGAGGAACTTGGCCAGGTACACGAAGTCCTCGTTCGCGCCGACGCGCGCCTTGAGCGAACCCGGCTTCACGTCGAGGATGCGGGCGAGTTTCGTGGCCTCCGCGTCCGACATCTCGAGCTGGGCGCGAAACGCCCACAGCGACTTCACCGGCGTCGACACCGCGAGCGGTTCCCCGCTGCGGTCGACGATCCGGCCGCGGTGGGCCGGCAGCTCGAGTTCGCGCGAGTAGCGCGCGGCGCCGCGTTCCTGCAGGAACGCGTTGTCGATCCACTGCAGGTAGATCGAGCGGCCGGCGAGCATCGCGAACGCGAGCGCGAGCACGCCGAACAGCAGCGCGGCGCGCCCGCCTTCGATCGACGGCGATCCGGCGCGCGACCCGGAGCGCGGGCGGCGGCGGGAAAGCGTGGCGGAGGCGTTCACCGGGGCGCTCCCTGTCCGCCGGGCATCGGCACGATCTCGACCCGGCCGGGTCCCGGCACCTGCAGACGCAGCTGTTCGCGCGCGATCTTCTCGACGCGCGCGGGCGTCGACCAGGTCGACTGCTCGAGCTGGAGCTGCCCGTACTCGACCGCGTAGGCGCGCGCGCGCGCCTGCTCGCGCTCGAGTTCGACGAACAGCTTGCGCGCCGGGTGGCGCGACGCGACGAGGGAAATCGCGCAGGCCACGAGGATCGCGAGCAGCGCGAGATT
>DAOMBL010000565.1:0-2245 GCA_035427325.1 Casimicrobiaceae bacterium | reverse complement strand
CGCGCGTCGCGCAGCGCGTCGAACGGGACGAGCGTCGCGCCCGCGCGCGCGAACTCGACCGACACGCTCACGAGCGTCCAGAGGATGAGCGCGTTGAACACGACCAGGAGCGACACCGTCGGCATCGCCGCGGCACCGAGCGTCACCTGCATCAGCGGAATGCCGAGCAGCACGGAGTTCGAAAAGACGCCGGCGAGAGCGAACACCGACTGCTCGACGCCGTCGTGCCGGAATCCGTAGCGCGACACCAGCCTGCCGGCCCCGAACACGACGAAGCAGGCGCCGAAATACGCAGCGAGCACGCGCGGATCGGCGCGCGGCAGGGACGGGAAATCGCTCATCAACCGGAACAGCAGCGCCGGGATCGCCACCGAGAAGCAGAACCGCGTCAGCGCGTCGGTGGCGGCTTCCCGCCATCGTCCGCGTCGCGCGAGCGCGAAACCCAGCGCGATCAGCGCGAAGAGCGGCGCGGTCAATCCGGCGAAGGAGACGAAGGTGGCCATCGGCGGGCGTCGTCCGGGCGCGATTGTCGCATTGCGGCCCCGCGCGACGGGTTCCCGCCGCCATTGCAGGTGTAGACTGCGCGGCGTTCGCAGCGAGGCTTCGATCCGTGGACTACCGGCGCATGCATCACGACGAGCTCGACCGGGCCGAGTGGGATCGGCCGCGCCCGGACGGCCCGGTGCGCCGCGTGCTCATCTGCAGCACGCCGCGCTCGGGCTCCTACCTCCTGTGCCGCCAGATGATCAACGCGGGTCTCGGGCTCCCGACCGAGTACCTGCGCAAGCAGACGCGCACGACGCTGCGGACACGGTGGGGGACGGGCGTGCCCGGTGACCTGGGCTACCTGGACGCGGTCGAGGAACACCGCACGACCGGAAACGGAGTCTTCGGCGCGAAGCTCCAGTGGCGGCAGTGCGAGCAGCATCCGGTCACGCGCGAGCGCTGGCTCGCGCGCGCGGACCTCGTCGTGTTCCTCGTCCGCGACGATCTCGCCGCGCAGGCCGTCTCCTGGCAAATCTCGCTCGCCACCGGCCTGTGGTCGTTCGACCATACCCGGGGGCCGACCGAGTCGCAGGTCTCCCTCGAATCCTCCGATGTGACGCTGCGTCTGGCCGGGATGCTGCGACAACAGAACGAGAACTGGGCGGCGCTCCTCGCCGGACTCGGCCGGCCGGTGCTCGCCGTGCACTACGAGCGCTATGTCGCCGCCCAGGGCGAACTGCTGGCCGAGATCGCCGCTCGCCTCGGCCTGCGACCGGACGAGTGGACGATGCCGCCCCCCGAGGGGCGGGACAATCGCCTGCCCGCGGAGGTCGAGGAAGCGCGCGTGCGGCTGCTCGCCCACGTGCGCGGTGCAGCCGGGGGGGCGGGGGCGCGATGACGGGGCGGGTGGCGGGCACGCGGGTTGCGTGAGGGTGGCGATGGCACGCACGCCGCCGGAATTCGCAGGCACCCCGCTCGGCAAGGCGTTCGAGGCGCTCGCCGCACGACACGTCGCGGTGGCGCGCGAGACCGCGACGATCGCGCACGACCTGGCGCTCGCCTGCGACGACGCGTCGGTGGCGGGCTGGGCGGCGCTCGCGATGGCCCAGGCCGACCATCAGGACGCGCGGTTCGCGGCCTCGATACGGCGCGCGCTGGACGTGCAGGCGCGCGCGGAGGCGATGGACGATCCGCGCCTCGCCATCGAGGCCGCGCTCGCCCTGTCGGCCGGATTCTGGCGCATCGGGGACACCGAGACCGCGATCTCGGTCATCGAGGGCGAGGTCGATCGCGCCTTCCGGGTCGGCGACCGGGAACTGCTCGCTGCCGTGCACCGCATGCTCGGCGTCTCGCTGGCGGAGATCGGCGGGCACGTGTCGGGTGTCGCGACGCTCGAGCGCGCGTTCGGCTTCGCGCTCGAGTCCGGCGTTCCGCGCGCGATCTGCGAGTGCGCCCACGCGCTCGGCAACGCGATCTTCGCGTCCTGCCGCGCGGGCGGGGGCGACGCGCGGGCCGACGCGCTCGCGAACGGCGAAGCGATGATCCGCACGGCGCTCGACGTCGCGACCGAGGAAGGCGACCTGCCTGCGATCGCGTCGGCGGAGTCGAGCATGGGCGCGGTGTTCGTCGAGCGCGCCGACTGGGTCGAAGGCCGCCTGTGGGCGACACGCGCGCTCGACAAGACGCGCGCCTGCGGCGACCGGCTCGCCCAAGCCTACGCCCTGCTCCTCGTCGCCCAGTGCGACCGGGAGATGGGGGC
>DAOMBL010000564.1:0-2253 GCA_035427325.1 Casimicrobiaceae bacterium | reverse complement strand
CGGCGCGGCATGGGAGCCGTCGGGCTGAAGCCCGACCCACAGCGGAGCGTTTGTGGGTCGGCCTTGTGGGTCGGCCTTCAGGCCGACGGCAGGGAACAGGAGTCAGAGGACAGAGGACAGTCGCGCCGGCGACTTCAGCGGCGGCGCATCGAGCGCCGGGAAGCGTCTTTCGTGGGTCGGCCTTGTGGGTCGGCCTTCAGGCCGACGCCTTTCGATCGCTCCGGCACGAACCCCGCCGGGCTGAAGCCCGACCCACAGGGGGCTACGCGCGGCGGAAGGTCGCGAGCGCCAGCCCGGCGGCGACGAACATGCCGCCGAAGCCGCGGTTCACCCACCGCACATGGCGCGGCTCGCGCAGCAACGTCAGGACCTTCGCCGCCAGTCCCGTGTACCCGCTCATCACCACGAAGTCGGTGAACAGCAGCGTGCCCGCGCAGATCAGGTACTGAACCGCCTGGGGCGCGTGCGGGTCGATGAACTGCGGCAGCACCGCCAGCATGAACACGATGCCCTTGGGATTCGTGGCGTTCACCAGGAATCCGCGCAGCATCAGCCGGCCGGGCGACCCGTCGGATGCGTTGCCGGGCTCGCCGGAGGTCACGGCCGGCGTCGGCGCACGCCACTGCTGGATGCCCAGATAGACGAGGTAGACCGCGCCCAGCCACTTGATCGCGGTGAACAGCGCCGTCGACGCGGCGATGATCGCGCCCAGACCCAGCGCCACGATCGCCAGCACGAACAGGATGCCCGCCTGCAGCCCGACGATGTTCCACAGGGCGCGCACGTAGCCATGGCGCATGCCCGCGGCCATGCACGAGATCGCGCCCGAGCCCGGCGACAGGCTGATGAGCCAGGACGCGGCGAAGAACGCGAGCCAGGTTTCGAAGGCCACCGGTCGATTCTACCGGGGCGTGAGACGACCTCCGGCGCGCGCCGACGCGAAGGCCGGAAGGCGGACACCGGCTCACCGCGACACGCGGTCACCCCGGCGATCCGGCGATCCGGCGATCCGGCCATCCGGCCATCCGGCCATCCGGCGATCCGGCGATCCGGCGACCCGGCGACCCGGCGACCCGGCGACCCGGCGCGCCGGTGAACTCCCGTCGGGGGCTGGTATTTAATTATCGGATTAATTAATATCCACCCGATGGGCACGCCACGACGCCCCCGCCCCCCGAAACCCGCCCTCCCACGGGCGCGCGGACGGCCGGCGCGGCGCGCCGATCGCGACGCGCGCGAAGCGCTGCTCGACGCCGCTGTCGCGCTCTTCGCCGAGCGCGGCGTCGCGGCGACGACCGCTTCGGACATCGCCTCACGCGCGGGCGTCACGCCGGCGATGATCCACTACTACTTCCGCAGCCGCGCGAGGCTTCTCGACGCGGTGGTCGACGAGCGCCTGTCGCGCTTCGTCGAGCACGCGTTTCCCGACCGGGCCGCGCGCGCGCCGTCGATCGGCGACGCGCTGGCTTCGATCGTCTCCCGCATCTTCGAAGCCGCGAGGCTGATGCCCTGGCTGGCGCCGATCTGGATTCGGGAGATCGCCGCCGAAGGCGGCCTGCTCCGCGAGCGGGCGACGAGGCTCTTGCCGGTGCAGGCGATCGGCGCGCTGGGCGACGCGCTGTCGGCCGCACAGCGTCGCGGCGAGATCGGTCCCGGCATCGAGCCGCGGATCGCCTTCGTCTCCATCATGGGCCTCACGATGTTCCCGCTCGCGACGCGCGAGGTCTGGCGACTGCTCCCCGGCACGACGCACGTCACCGACGACACGCTGAAGCGACACGCCATCGCGCTGCTCGCATCCGGGCTCTCCGGCCGCCTTCCGGCCGCGAGCCCTTCCCCCCGGAGGAAGCCACGATGATCCCTCCCCACTTCCGCGCGCTGGTGCTCGCGCTCGCCGCGCTCGCGCTCGCTGGCTGCGGAGACGCAGGTCCCCCGCAGCGCCAGGGCTACGTCGAAGGCGAGTTCGTGAACGTCGCTTCGCCGATCGCCGGACGCCTCGACCGACTGTCGGTGCGCCGCGGCGACGCAGTCTCGGCCGGAGCGCCGCTGTTCGCGCTCGAGGCCGAGAGCGAAGCGGCTGCGCGACGCCAGGCCGCGGAGCAGGTGCGCGCGGCCGAAGCCTCCCTCGCGGACCTCCACTCGGGCAAGCGTCCCCAGGAACTCGATGTGACGCGTGCCCAGCTCGCGCAGGCACGCATCGAGGAACGGAAGTCGGCAACGCGTCTCGCGCGCGACGAGGCGCAGGCGGCGATC
>DAOMBL010000563.1:0-2256 GCA_035427325.1 Casimicrobiaceae bacterium | reverse complement strand
CCACGAAGAAAACGCGCGCCTCCTGCGGTCGCGGAAGCGATCCCATCGGCGCGTCCGCGGCGTCCAGGCGGACGGCCGCTAGGCGACAAGGCATTCCCGGCGCGACTCCCAGCGATAGCGCTCGCTGATTCGCGACCGACACGATTCCGCGCGCGAGCGTGTCGGCGCCCACCGCGATCCGCGCCGACGTGTGCGCGACGGCGGCCGCTGCCATTCCGACACCGTCGAGAGCGATGACACCCGCAACACCGGCGTCATCGAGACCGCGACCGGCGTCGTTGAAGATCGCAGCGCGGACGCCGGCGGCGAGGGCGTAGTGCGCGGCGATCAGCCCTCCGTGCGATCCGGTGACCAGCACCGCGCCCCGCGCGTGCGCCGGCAGCGCGGTGACGCTGTCGGCGACGACGATGCCGGCGGTCATTGCGGCGTGGCTGCCGGCCCCGGCGGCGTGCGCGACTCGCGAAAGCGCGCGACCGCCGCTTCCGCAGCGGATACGAGATCCGCGCCGACGAACTGGCCGCGCATCGCGCGCACCTGCGCGGCAGCGGCGGAGAACGCGTCGACTCCGGCGCGCGTGAGGCGCGTCTCGCCCATTCCGGCTGCGACCAATTCCCTCTCCGCGGCAGCCTCGCGCTTCTGCGCGCCGCCCTCGCGCGCCACCGCTCGCGCGGTCGCCACGGCGCTCGCGCGCTGGGCATCGGTCCACGCGTCCCAGACCGGACGGCGCACCGCGAACAGCATCGCGTCGCCGAACGCGCCGAGATGCGCGAGCTGGCGGTAGCCGGTCGCCGGAAAGCGCGCCGCGACGAAGCTCGTCGCCATGCCGTCCTGCCCGTCGAGCTTCCCGGTGGCGAGCGCCTCCTGCGCCTGCAGGAAGCTCATGGCCTCCGGACGCGCGCCCAGCGCGGCCAGCGTCTCGGCGACGGATGCGCCGCCGGTGACGCGCAAGCGCAGTCCGGCGAGGTCGGTAGGAGTGCGCACGACCCGGTCGACCGTCGCGAGCGCGCGGTGGCCGAGCGGCGCCATGGCGACGATGACGACGCCGACGTCCACCGCTCGCTTCATGACGATTGCGGCGACCTCCGGTGCCGCGACGAGCTCGGCGAGGTCGTCTGGCTCCGGAGCGATCCACGGAAGTGCGTAGACGCCCCCCGCCGGGAACTGCGTCGACCACGCGAGCGCGGATCCCACCGCCAGGTCCGCGGCACCGTCGCGCAGCGCGAAGAACTCGCGGCCGGGATCGCGCAGGGCGAGCGCGGCGCCCGGGTGGACCTTCGCATCGATGCGCGCGGCAGAGGCCGCCGCCATCGCCTCGGCCCAAGCCCTTGCCGCTGCGCCGAGCGGAAACGCGGGCGCGACCGCGACCGACAGCTTGAGTTCCGAACCTGCGGACTGCGGGGCCTGCGACTGGCAGGAAGTGGCGGCCAACGCGAGCGCGGCCACCGCGGCGGAGCGGATCCATCGTCGGTGCCATCGGTCGCGCGTGCCCATCCGGTGCAGTCTAGCAGTCGGTGCACCTGTCCTGAACGTGCGCCAAGGCCGCGGGTGCGCGCGGGATGTGTCCGTCGCGCTGGTCTACGACCTGTTGCGCTGAAACCCGTCGGGCTGAAGCCCGACCCACAGGGGATTTGCCGCACCCTGTCGGGCTGAAGCCCGACCCACAGGGGAACTGCCGCACCCTGTCGGGCTGAAGCCCGACCCACAGGGGAACTGCCGCACCCTGTCGGGCTGAAGCCCGACCCACAGGGGAATTGCCGCACCCTGTCGGGCTGAAGCGCGACCCACCGCTTGCCCATGTGGGTCGGCCTTCAGGCCGACGCCGTTCATCCACATCGCCACTGAG
Source organism: Casimicrobiaceae bacterium (assembly GCA_035427325.1). Taxonomy (GTDB): domain Bacteria; phylum Pseudomonadota; class Gammaproteobacteria; order Burkholderiales; family Casimicrobiaceae; genus VBCG01. The sequence continues at coordinate 413 of DAOMBL010000563.1, read as the reverse complement.
CCCGTCGGGCTGAAGCCCGACCCACAGGGGAAATGCCGCACCCGGTCGGGCTGAAGCCCGACCCACAGGGGAATTGCCGCACCCTTTCGGGCTGAAGCCCGACCCACGAGGACCGAAGCCTGTCCCACTGCGCATGCAACAGTTGGTCGCAGCGATCGTACGTGCCATGGCTGCGAGTCAGGACTCGTCCGGGAGCAGAGGCCGGTCGCGCCAGTAACGCGCGCCGCTCGCGCGCGTGCGCTCGATGGTAGACAACCCGCTCTCGCCCGCGTCGAACGCGATCGCGCCGTCGTGGTCGGTGCGCGCGATCGCCGCTCCCCGGGCGGCGTAGCGCGCCACGACCTCGGCCCGCGGGTGACCGAAGCGGTTGCGATAACCCGAAGCGAAGATCGCGAGCGCGGGATCGACTGCCC
>DAOMBL010000562.1:0-2265 GCA_035427325.1 Casimicrobiaceae bacterium | reverse complement strand
GACCCGGACGCCGTAGGACATGCCGACGAAGATCAGCCACGCGAACATGACGCCGGTGAGTTCCAGCGCCCACACGAAGCTGTAGTTGAAGACGTAGCGCGCGACCACCTGTACGAAGGTGACCACGGTCATCGCCGCCATGAGGAAGGCCACGAGGCCTTCCTCCAGGTGCTCGAGCCAGCGTATGGCGTCGGCGGGGCCCGCGTCGCGGGCCCCGTCCCGGATGGGCTACTTGTTGGACTTGAGCGCCGCGTCGATCAGGTCGCGGCCGATGTCGCCCTCGAACTTCTTCCAGACCGGCTCCATCGCCTTGCGCCAGGCGGCGACGTCGTCCTTCGTGAGCTTCTGGATGCGCGCCTTGCCGGCGTCCGCGATGCGCTTGCGGTCCTGCTGGTTCAGGTCCTCGGCCATCTTGTTCGCGTAGGCGGTCGCCTCCGCCATCGCCTCCGAGAGACCCTTGCGCACGTCGGCGGGAAGGCCGTCCCACCACTTGGCGTTGGTGACGACCATGTAGTCGATCACGCCGTGGTTGGTCTCGGCGATGGTCTTCTGCACCTCGTGGAACTTCTGCGAGTAGATGTTCGACCAGGTGTTCTCCTGCCCGTCGACGACCCCGGTCTGCAGCGCCTGGTAGACCTCGGAGAACGCCATCTTCTGCGGGTTGGCGCCGAGCGCGCGGAACTGGGCCTCGAGCACGTCGGAGGCCTGGATGCGGAACTTGAGGCCCTTGACGTCCTCCGGGCGCTCCAGCTTGTCGCGGTTGGTCGACAGCTGCTTCATCCCGTTGTGCCAGTACGCGAGGCCGACCAGGCCGCGGTTCTTCATCGACGTGAGGAGCTCCTGGCCCTTCGGGCTCGCCTGGAAGCGGTCGACCGCCTCGACGTCGTCGAACAGGAACGGCAGGTCGAAGAGCTGGATCTTCTTGGTGTAGCGGTCGAACTTGGAGAGCGAGGGCGCGATGAGCTGCACGTCGCCCAGGAGCAGCGCCTCCATTTCCTTCGCATCGCCGAAGAGCTGCGAACTCGGGAAGACCTGCACCTGGACCTTGCCGGGCAGCTTCTTCTCGGCCAGCTCCTTGAACTTGAGCGCGCCCTGGCCCTTGGGCGTGTGCTCGGCCACCACATGGCTGAACTTGACGACGATCGGCTGTGCAGCCGCGGGGAGGGCGAACGTCATGGCCGCGACGAGCGCCGCGGCGAGCATGGAACGAGCAAACATCGGTTGATCTCCTGTTCGATGGAAGCCGGGTTCGGTCCGGGACTGGCCCCCCCTCTTGTGCGGCTGCGCGCATTCTAGCCCCGGAACCCGGATGCGTGGGAGCGATCCGCCCGGCGCAGGCATGCCGCGACCTGCCCGCGGGTCGGGCACGAGCCCGACATCGACGACGCCTCCCGGCGCCCCACGCGCCTTCCGGAGCGTGCGGATCAGCGGGGCGCGGGCTCCTCCGGCGCACAGCGCCAGACGGGCACGAGCCCCTGTGTCCCCGGAGGCGTCCGCCAGGCGATGTCCACGCCCAGTCCCGGAACCGCGACGAGTGCGTCGCCGGCGACGACGAGCGGCAACGCGTCCCGCTCCCATGGGGGCAGGTCCGCTTCGCGCAGGAGATCCTTGAGCGCGCGCCGGGCGCCGGCGGGTCCGAGCCTCATGCGCTCGCCTCCGCGCCGGGGCCGGATCGTGAGTCCCGCGCCGACGTGGCGCGGATCGACGCCCGCACCCGCGGTCGGCCGGAACGCGAGTTCGCCGTGCGGCAGCGCGACCGACACCTCGCCGCGCCAGGGGCGCTGGTAGTCGGCGGGCGGCGGCGCGTGCACGATGACACGGCCGCGATGACGACCGACGATCGCCCCCGCGTGACGAATCTCGACGGCGGCATCGCGGCGGGCGTGCGCGAGCTGGCGCAGCATCGTGTCGAGGCGCGCGGCCGGCGGGCCCGGCAGGCCATGCCCGCGCAGGAACCAGCGCAACAGGTTGCGCGCCCGGGGAGCATCGAGCGTCGCGAACGCAGCCGCGTCGATCGTTCCCGAGGCACGGTCGAACGCCGCCGCCCGGGCGTCGATCGCGGCCAACGCGTCCATCAGCGCGGCCGCCTCGGCCTGGTGGGTGGCGGCCCGGGCGAGCGTGTCCGGATAGCCGGGGAGCGTCGCCGCGAACACGGGCGCGAGGTGCGCGCGAACGGCGTTGCGACGCAGGCGGACATCGGCGTTGCTCGGGTCGAGGACGAAGTCGAGGCGTTGCGCGGAGGCGAATGCGTCGAAGTCCGCGCGC
>DAOMBL010000561.1:0-2285 GCA_035427325.1 Casimicrobiaceae bacterium | reverse complement strand
CCGACCGACGGGCGGCCGACGATCGCGACGAACCCGCAGCGATGGACGGATGCCGCCGCGTCGGCCATCGCTTCATCCCGAACGGCCGCGCCCGAGGCTCCCCGGCGCTGTGACTTCCGACCACGCGTGGCTCGCCGCATCCTGCTCCGCGGCGCGCCGGCTCGACCCCGCGCCGCCGGCGGTGATGCCGAGCGACGGAATCCGGCACTCGACCGCGAACTGCTGCGCGTGCGCTTCGCCGTGGACGCCGACGACGGCGTACTCGGGCACCGGAATGCGGCGCGCCTGCAGCCACTCCTGCAACCGGGTCTTCGGATCCTTGTGCAGCGTGTTCGGGTTCGCGTTGGCGAGTTCCTCGCCGTAGGCCGCGACGATCACCCGCCGCGCAGCGTCGAACCCGCCGTCGACGAACACCGCGCCGAACACGGCCTCGAGGGCATCCGCCAGGATGGAGCCGCGCGTCGATCCGCCGCTCCTCGCCTCGCCGTCCCCCAGCCGGATCGCGCCGCCGAGGTCGAGGCGGCGAGCGATGCGGGCGAGCGTTTCGCCGTTCACGAGGCTCGCGCGCGCCCGCGAGAGGTCGCCCTCGTCGGTACCCGGGAAGCGCTCGTAGAGCGCCAGGGCGACGACGCAGTTCAGCACGGCGTCGCCGACGAATTCGAGCCGCTCGTTGTGCCGCGCCCCGTGGCTGCGATGCGTGAGCGCCTGCGCGAGCAGGTCCGGCCTGCCGAAGGTGTATCCCAGGCGATCGGGGACGCCGGTCATGCGGGACGCCGCCGTCCCGTCCCGAGTGTTCGCCGCACCGGGACGAGCGAGCCGTGGCGCGTCATGGGATCGCCGGCGCGGCGGTGCCGGAATCCCGCGATCGCCCCGTCCAGGCCAGGTGTCGTGCCCGTCGCCCCGGTGCCGACCGCCGTGGCCATCGAAGTGCCGCGTTCGGGGAACGCAACGCCCGGGAGATGCACTATCGCTGCGCCGACACGTTGAAATCGAGCAGCAGGCTCACGTTGCCGACCAGGTGGAGCTCGCGTTGCCACGCGACCGTCGCCACGTAGGCGTTGCCTTCCCGGGCGACGTTCAGGTCGGCGGAGGTGACCGAGTCGATGTAGTCGGCCGCGATGTACTTGTCGAAGGACTTCTTGATCGACGCCGCCGTGAGTTCGGGCGAATCCCGCAGCGACTTCTCGACCGCGGAGCGCACCGTGAAATACTCGATGTACGCGGGAACCACGCGGAATCCGATCGCCGCGACGACCACGATCACCGCCGCCACGAAGAGGAACGCGATCATCGACAAGCCGCGTTGCGCCCGTGCCATGCCAGTCATCTCGCCTCCCGTCAGCGGATTCCGCTCCCGACCCGCTTGAACGCGAGGTTCGAGATGTCGTCCCAGTTGAACCAGATGAAGAACGCCTTGCCGCGGATGTGGTCGTCGGGCACGAATCCCCAGTACCGACTGTCGTCGGAGAAATCGCGGTTGTCGCCCATCATGAAATAGTGGCCCGGCGGCACCTTGCAGGTGAATCCCTGGCTATTGTATTCGCAGTGTTCCCGGCCGGGAAACGACCGGACGTTCTGCGGGTAGATGGACGGCGCCTGCGGACTCACCGAGATCGCATAGGCGTGCTCCCCGGTTCCGGCGTCGGCGCGCTCGATGTAGCGATCGGTCGTCTCGAACCGGAGGCCCTCGAGCCAGCTGTAGGTGCCGTCCGGCGAGCGCGGCAGCGGTTTTCCGTTCACGGTCAGCGACTTGTCGCGATACTCGACGACGTCGCCGGGCAGCCCGACCACGCGCTTGATGAAGTCCTGCGACGGGTTGACCGGATAGCGGAACACGACGACGTCCCCGCGCCTCGGGTTTCCGGTCGGAATCACCTTCTGTTCGACGATCGGCAGGCGGATGCCGTAGGCGAACTTGTTCACCAGGATGAAGTCGCCGACTTCGAGCGTCGGGCGCATCGAGGACGACGGAATCTTGAACGGCTCCGCCACGAAGCTCCGCAGCAGGAACACGACCAGCAGCACCGGGAAGAAACTGACCGGGTACTCGATCCACGCCGGGGCGGGGGCATCGCTCGCCCGGCGGCGCGCGAGCACGAAGCGGTCGAGCGCCCAGACGACACCGGTCGCCAAGGTGAGCAGGAAGAGGATCAGCGCGAAGTTCATGGTTCGACGGACCGGCGTCCCGGCCGGCAGCCGCCCGGGCGGGCGGATTCTCTCACGGCGCCCGCGCTTCCGCCGCGTCGCCCGTTCGCCACCTCGCGTCCCGACTGCCCTCCCCCCGT
>DAOMBL010000560.1:0-2290 GCA_035427325.1 Casimicrobiaceae bacterium | reverse complement strand
CGTTGATCGCGAAGCACACCGCCTCGCTCGTCACCGACAGCACGAGTCCGGCGATCGCGGGTCCCGCGACGCGCGCGCCGTTCACCAGCATGGAATTCAGCGCGATCGCGTTGGCGAGGTCGGCGCGGTCGTCGACGAAGCGAACGTACGACGACTGGCGCAGCACGACATCGAAGGTCTGCACGACCGACAGGAAGAGCGCGAGCGCGACCAGGTGCTCGATGTCGATGCGCCCGAGCCAGGCGAGGACGGCGAGCGTCGACGCCTGCAGCATCAGCAGCGACTGCGTGAGGAGGAGCGCGCGGCGCGGGTCGACGCGGTCGACGAGGACGCCGGCGAAGGTGCCGAGCGTGAGCATGCCGACGTTCGCGCAGAACGCGACGAGCCCCAGCAGGAACGGCGAGCCGGTGAGGCGCCAGGTCAGCCAGCCCATCGCGACCTGCTGCGCCCAGGTGCCGATCAGCGAGATGCCCTGTCCGGCGAAGAACAGCCGGTAGTTGCGGTGGCGCAGCGCCCGGAACGTGTGCTGCGCGCGCTCGGCCAGCCGCTCGATCATCGCGGCCCCGCGCGCTCCGCGGCGCTCAGGTCTGGTCGTGGCCGATCCACTTCGCGACCGAGGGCGCGACGTAGGCCTCGAACCGGTCGAGGAGCCGATCCGGATCGCGCTCGACCACCAGCATCGCGCGATGCTCGGGCTTGAGGAACGCCGCGTCGGCGGCGGAGTCGACGAACGCGACCAGCTTGTCGTAGTAGCCCGCGGCGTTCAGGACACCGCAGGGCTTGCGGTGCCAGCCGAGCTGCGCCCAGGTCCAGATCTCGAAGAGTTCCTCGCAGGTGCCGAGGCCGCCCGGAAGGGCCACGAACGCGTCGGCGAGTTCGGCCATCGTCGACTTGCGTTCGTGCATCGACGACGTGACGACGAGATCGGTGAGCCCGCGGTGCGCGAGTTCCTTCGTCATCAGCGCCTCGGGAATGACCCCGGTCACCGAACCGCCGGCTTCGAGCACCGCGTCGGCGACGATCCCCATCAGCCCGACCCGACCGCCGCCGGTCACCACGCCGATGCCCCGCGCGGCGAGGACGCGACCCATCGCCTGCGCCGCCTGCGCGTACGCGGGGTCGTTCCCCCGGTTCGCGCCGCAATAGACGCAGACGCGAGCGAGCGCCATCAGCCGGAGAGACGCGCCAGTTGCTCGTCGAGCTTCGCGAGCGTGGCCTCGAAACCGGCGAGCCTGGCGCGCTCCTGTTCGACGACCGCCGCCGGCGCGCGCGCGACGAACTGGCCGTTGCCGAGCTTGGCGCGGGCCCGGGTCACCTCGCCGTCCAGGCGTGCGCGCTCCTTCGACAGCCGCTCGCGTTCCGCCGCCGGATCGACCTTCACGTCGAGCATCAGGCGCAGCGTCCCGACGATCTCGACCGGGGCGTCGGCATCGGGCAGCGCTTCGACCACCCGGAAGTCCGACAGCCGCGCGAGCGCCATCGCGTAGGGCCGGAAGTCGCGGACGTCCGACGCCGCGGTGTCGCCCGACACGAGCATGTCGACCTTCGCGCCGGGCGCGAGACCCAGCGCGGAGCGCAGCGAGCGTGCCGCGTTCACGATGTCCTTGAGCGAACCCACGCGCGCGGCATCGTCCGGGAACCGGAACGCGTCGTTCGGCTTCGGGAACGGCGCGAGCGAAATCGTCTCGCCGGACTTTCCCGCGAGCGGCGCGACCTTCTGCCACAGTTCCTCGGTGATGAACGGCATGAACGGATGCGCGAGCCGCAGCGTCGCCTCGAGTTCGCGGACCAGCACCGCGCGCGTGCGCGAGGCGGCCCTCGCATCGCCTTCCCGCTCGGCTTCGGCGAGCTCGACTTTCGCGAGTTCCAGGAACCAGTCGCAGTACTCGTCCCACACGAACTCGTAGAGGGCCTTCGCCGCCAGGTCGAAGCGATAGGACGCGAGGCCGTCGATGACGTCCGCCTTCGCCTGCTGGACGCGACCGAGGAGCCAGCGGTCGATGAACGAGAGTTCCGACGGCACGAGGTCGCCCGCGAGCACCTCCCGGCCCTCGACGTTCATCAGCACGAAGCGGGTCGCGTTCCACAGCTTGTTGCAGAAGTTGCGGTAGCCCTCGCAGCGGTTGAGGTCGAAATTGAGCGTACGCCCGAAGGTCGCGAGGCTCGCGAACGTGAAACGCAGGGCGTCGGCGCCGAACGACGGGATGCCGTTGGGGAATTGCCTGCGGGTCCGCCTGGCGATCGACTCCGCCTGGCGCGGATCCAGCATGTTCGCGGTGCGCTTGGCGAC
>DAOMBL010000559.1:0-2299 GCA_035427325.1 Casimicrobiaceae bacterium | reverse complement strand
AAGGGCGCGAAGTACGCGTCCGACAACTTCTGGCAGATGGCGGACACCGGGCCCTGCGGCCCGTGCTCCGAGATCTTCTACGACCATGGTCCGCAGGTCTTCGGCGGTCCCCCGGGCTCGCCCGACGCCGACGGCGATCGCTACATCGAGATCTGGAACCTCGTGTTCATGCAGTTCAACCGGGACGCGCAGGGCACGATGACGCCGTTGCCCAAGCCCTGCGTCGACACCGGCATGGGCCTCGAGCGGCTCGCCGCGGTGCTGCAGCACGTGCACTCGAATTACGAGATCGACCTTTTCGTCGATCTCATCCGCGCCGCGGCGCGCGAGACCGGCGCGAGGGATCTCCTCTCGCCCAGCCTGCGCGTGATCGCCGACCACATCCGGGCCTGCGCGTTCCTCGTCGTCGACGGCGTGATCCCGGGCAGCGAGGGCCGCGGTTACGTGCTGCGCCGGATCATCCGCCGTGCGATCCGGCACGGCTACCAGCTCGGCCAGAAGCAGCCGTTCTTCCACCGGCTCGTCGACGATCTCGACCGCCTGATGGGCGAAGCCTACCCCGAACTCCGCCGCGACAGGGCGCGCGTCGCGCAGGTGCTGAAGACCGAGGAGGAGCGCTTCGGCGAGACGATCGACCACGGCATGACGATCCTCGACGCGGCGATCGCGGAGATGCGGCGTTCGAAGCGCACGGTGCTCGACGGCGCGACCGCGTTCACGCTCTACGACACCTACGGCTTCCCCTACGACCTCACCGCCGACGTGCTGCGCGGCCACGGCTGCACGGTCGACGAGGCCGCGTTCGACCGCGCCATGGAGGCGCAGCGCGAGCGTGCGCGCGCCGCGTCGCAGTTCAAGGCGGGCGCGAGCCTCGCCTACGACGGTCCGAAGACGAAGTTCGACGGCTACGAATCGCTGACCGCGGAGGCGCGCGTGGTCGCGCTCTACCGGGACGGCGCGAGCGTCCCCTCGATCGCCACCGGCGACCGGGGCGTGGTCGTCCTCTCGCGCACGCCGTTCTACGCGGAGTCGGGCGGACAGGTCGGCGACCGCGGCGAACTCTCGCGCACCGGCGCCTGCCTGACGCTCTTCGCCGTCGAGGACACGCAGAAGATCCAGCCGGACGTCGTCGGCCACCTGGGCGAAGTGAAGAACGGCGAGATCAAGGTGGGTGACACGCTGGGCGCGAGCGTGGACGGCGAGGCGCGCGGACGCACGATGCGCAACCATTCGGCGACGCACCTGATGCACAAGGCCCTGCGCGAGGTGCTCGGGACGCACGTGCAGCAGAAGGGGTCGCTCGTCGACGCCGAGCGCACGCGCTTCGACTTCGCGCACCACGCTCCGATGAGCGACGACGAGATCCGGCGCGTCGAGGCGATCGTCAACGCGGAGATCCTCGAGAACGCCCCCACGCACGCCCGCACGATGCCGATCGGCGACGCGCAGAAGCTCGGCGCGATGATGCTGTTCGGCGAGAAGTACGGCGACGAGGTGCGCGTGCTCGACATCGGGACCTCGCGCGAACTCTGCGGCGGCACCCACGTCGCGCGCACCGGCGACATCGGCTTCTTCAAGGTGACCGGCGAAGGCGGTGTCGCCTCGGGCATCCGCCGCATCGAGGCGACGACCGGCAAGGGCGCGCTCGCCTGGGTGCAGGCGCAGGAGCGCTCGCTCGCGGGCGTCGCCGCGGCGCTCAAGGCGCCCTTCGGCGAACTCGAAGCACGCGTCGCGCAACTGCAGGAGCAGGCGAGGGCCGCCGAGCGGGAACTCGCGAAGCTCAAGGCGAAGGCGGCGTCCTCCGCGGGCGCGGATCTCGCCGGCGGCGCGGCCGACGTGGGCGGCGTCAAGGTCGTCGCCGCGTCGATCGACGGCGCCGACGTGAAGTCGCTGCGCGAAACCGTCGACAAGCTCAAGGACACGCTGAAGAGCGCCGCGATCGTGCTCGGCAGCGTGGCCGACGGCAAGGTGACGCTGATCGCGGGCGTCACGAGCGATCTCACGTCGAAGGTGAAGGCGGGCGAACTCGTCAACCACGTCGCGACGCAGGTCGGCGGCAAGGGCGGCGGGCGGCCCGACATGGCGCAGGCGGGCGGGACGAATCCGGCGGCGTTGCCGGCGGCGCTCGGCTCGGTTCGCGGCTGGGTCGAGCAACGGCTGTGAGCGCGGAGGCCGGATGCGCGACCGGGCGACCGGGAGCGATGTCTTGACGTCGCCAAACGAGGAGGGGGCGCGCGGTCCCCTGCGCCGCGTCGTCGTCTTCGACCTGGGCGGGGTCCTGCTCGACTGGAATCCGCGC
>DAOMBL010000558.1:0-2300 GCA_035427325.1 Casimicrobiaceae bacterium | reverse complement strand
CCGAACATGGTGGCGGCGGTGTTCGACCTCCCGGCCGGCACGGAGCCCTCGGTCACGGCGCGCATCAAGTTGGGCCAGAGCAGCAACGTCTACGCGCTCGTCAAGGCCGGCGGCAGGTTCCACGTCGCGTCGAAGGAAATCAAGGTGACGCTCGGCGGATGCGGGGGCTGAGCGACGTCCCGTGCAGCGACCGGCGAACGCCGGCCCTCCGACGCCACGCTGAGGTGAATCATGGCTGATCCGATGAAGATCCGCGCCAACCTGCCCGGCGACACGACCGAGGTCAAGGTGCTCATGAGCCACGAGATGGAGACCGGCCAGCGCAAGGACGCGCAGGGCAAGGTGATCCCCGCGTGGTTCATCCAGACGGTGACGGCGACCTGGAACGGGAAGACGGTGCTCTCCGCGCAGTGGGGGCCCGCGATCGCGAAGAATCCGTTCCTGTCGTTCCGGTTCAAGGGCGGCGCCAAGGGCGACAAGGTGCAGGTCGCCTGGGTCGACAACCGCGGCGACAAGCGCACCGACGAGGCGACGATCGCCTGAACCGCCGGGCGTCGCCGATGCCCGGGATCGCGTCGCGCGTGGCCTGCCCCGGCCGCGCGTCCGGTCTGGACGGGCGCGATCGGCGCGCCACGCGACCACCACAGCAGCCGCGTCCGATCGCGAAGCGACGAGACGGGGCACCGCCGGAAGCGTCCGCGACAGGGCGAACCGGCGCCACCGAGGAGGCAACACGATGACACATGCGATTCGCGCGGCGCTCGCCGTGGCCGGATTCGCCTGCGCGGTGCCGCTGGCGCTCGCCCAGGGTTCGGCCGCGGAGGAGATCGAGAAGTACCGGCAGGCGCTCCAGGACGGCAATCCCGCGGAATTGTGGGAACTGCGCGGCGAGGGCCTGTGGACCACGCCGGCCGGGCCGAAGAAGGCCTCGCTCGAGCAGTGCGACCTCGGCAAGGGGCCGGGGGTCGTCAAGGGCGCGTACGCCGAGCTTCCGCGCTTCTTCGCCGACGCGAACCGCGTCATGGACCTCGAGTCGCGCCTGGTCTGGTGCCGGGTGACGCTGCAGGGGATGAGCGAGGCCGACGCGAAACGCAATCCCTTCGGCAGCGCCAACCGCAAGTCCGACATGGAGGCGCTGGTCGCGTTCGTGACCTCGCAGTCGCGCGGCGTCCCGATGAACGTGCGGCTCGACCATCCGAAGATGAAGGAGGCCTACGCGCTCGGCGAGCAGATCTTCTTCTTCCGCGGCGGCCCGCACGACTTCGCCTGCGCGACCTGCCACGGCGAGGACGGCAAGCGGATCCGCCTGCAGGACCTGCCGAACCTCACGAGCAAGGCGGGCGCGCAGAAGGGCTACACGACCTGGCCGGCGTACCGCGTGTCCCAGGGCGAGTTGCGCTCGTTCCAGTGGCGGCTCAACGACTGCTTCCGCCAGCAGCGGTTCCCCGAACTCGAGTTCGTCTCGCCGGCATCCGTCGCGCTGACGACGTTCCTCGCCTACAACGCGAACGGCGCGGCCTTCGACGCGCCCGCGATCAAGCGCTGAAGGAGGCCGCGATGAACAAGGCAATCGCCATGGTGCTCGTCACGGGTGCCGTCGTGGCCGTCGGCTGCGCGTCGACGCAGACCGGACCGAGGGATCCCGCGCCCCACGCGCCGGCGCCCGAGATGATGAAGGCGTCGTTCCACGAGAAGGGGCAGGCGAAGCTCGACCGGCTGAACCAGGACGAGACCCAGGCGCTCTGCAGCGCCTACACCGGCCGGGAGATGCCGACCGACATCGCCGTGAAGATCGAGAAGCTCAATCTCGCCACGATCAAGTACCCCGCGGACGGCAAGTACGTCGGCAACTGGAAGGCCGGCGAGGCGATCGCGCAGTCGGGCCAGGGCGGGCAGTACTCCGACGATCCGAAGAAGCCCTCGGGCGCGAATTGCTACGCGTGCCACGAACTCACCAAGCAGGAGATCAGCCACGGCACGATCGGGCCCTCGCTCTACCACTTCGGCAAGCTGCGCGGCTTCACCGACGAGACGCGCCGCTACGCCTGGGGCAAGGTCTGGAACGCCGAGGCGTTCAGCGCATGCACGAACATGCCGCGCTTCGGCCACGCCGGCATCCTGACCGAGCAGCAGGTCCGCGACGTGGTCGCGCTGCTGATGGATCCGGCCTCGCCGGTCAACCAGTGACCGCGCGCCGCGCGACGCTGCGGCGCCTCACCGCCCTCGCGGGGGTGCTGGCGTTCGGCGCGCGCGCGGCGCAGGCCGCGACGGGCTCGGCGGCGAAGGTCGGCGACCGCGTC
>DAOMBL010000557.1:0-2311 GCA_035427325.1 Casimicrobiaceae bacterium | reverse complement strand
GCCCGCCTCCGCAGCGGCGACGACCGCGCCGAACACGTTGCCTCCGTCGCCCTGCGCGCTCCGCGCGAGGCCGGAGAGCGCCTTGCCGACCGCCTCGGCCGCTCGCGCGGCCTTCCACGCGCGGAAATCGTCGAGATGCGCGCGCATGGCCGCGGCGTCCGGCTTCGCGAGCGCGGGACGCGCGTCGGGCGTCTCGTCGACGCGATAGGCGTTGACGCCGACGACCGTCTGCTCGCCCGAATCGATGCGCGCCTGGAAGGCGCGCGCCGAATCGCCGATGCGGCGCTGGACGAAGCCCGACTCGACCGCCCGGTACATCCCGCCCTCGCGCTCGACCGAGGCGATCACGTCGACGATGGCGCGTTCCATGTCGTCGGTGAGCGCCTCGACGTAGTAGCTGCCGCCGAGCGGGTCGATCACGTCGGTCAGGTGCGCCTCCTCGCGCAGGATGTTCTGCGTCGCGACCGCGATCCGCGCGCCGAACTGCGTCGGGCAGGACAGCGCCTCGTCGTAGGCGTCGGTGTGCAGCGACTGCAGCCCGCCGAAGATGCCGGCGATCGCCTGGGCCGTGACGCGCGCGATGTTGTTGAGCGGCTGCTGGCGCGTGAGGTCGACGCCGGAGGTCTGGGCGTGGAACTTGAAGCGCGACGAGCGCGGGTCGCGCGCCCCGTAGCGCTCGCGCACCAGCCGCGCCCAGACGCGCCGGCCGGCGCGGAACTTGGCGATCTCCTCGAAGAACGAGATCGAGACGTCGAAGAAGAAGGTGAAGCGCGGCAGGAACGCGTCGGGCGCCATCCCGGCGGCGACGCAGTCGTCCGCGTACTGGAGCGCGGAGGCGAGCGTGAAGCCCATCGCCTCCGCGGGCGTCGCGCCTGCCTGCTGCATGTGCTGCCCGACCACCGACAGCGGGTTCCATCGCGGCAGGTGCTCGTTGCACCAGCGGATGTGGTCGACGAGGATCCGCCTCGCGCCCGGGAGCGCCAGGCGGAAGAACATGTGGTTGGCGACGAAGTGCGAGATGCAGTCGCTCTGGTTCGACGTTCCGGCGATCGCGCGCCGGTCGACGCCGCGCCGCTTCGCCGCCGCCAGCATGAAGGCGAGCAGCGTGAACGGCGAGGGGTCGTTCATCGCGCAGGAGGTCGTCGCGAGGTCGACGCCGTCGAGACAGGTCGCCATGTGCTCCGCGCTGTTCGCCACCACGCCGCAGGTGCCGAGGAGTTCCGCGTCGACCTCGTCCATGTCGTAGCCGCGGAACACCGAATTGCAGGGGATGAGCGACACCGCGGTGGCGCCCTGGTCGAGGATGTCCCGCAACCGCGCGTTGTACGCGGCGGGGGTTCCCAGGCCGATCAGCTGGCGCTGCGTCCAGGTGCGGCCGCGGTGCATCGTCGCGTAGATGCCGCGCGTGTACGGCGGCTGGCCGGGGAATCCGACGTCGGCGTCGAAGCGCGATCCGTCGACGTCGAGCGGCGTGTAGAGCGGCCGGATCGCGATGCCGGAGCGGTTGCGGACGGTCCCTCCCGCGCCGATCTGGGCGGCGTACTCGGCCTCCCAGCGCACCTGCGCATCGGCGGTCGACGCGGGAACGGGGTCGGGCAGCGGCTTGTTCATCGTGCTCTCGCGTCAGGCGGGAAACCGGGCGGCGCGCACGCGCGCGGTCGCCTCGCGCACGCAGGACGAGATGTCGTCGAGCGCCGCGCCGGGGTGGAACACGCGCGCGACGCCGGCATCGAGGAGCGCGCGCTCGTCCTCGTCGGGCACGATGCCGCCGACGATCACCGCGACGTCGGCGAGGCCCGCGGCGCGCAGCGCGGCCATCAGCTTCGGGACGATCAGGTGGTCGGTGGCGAGCGAGGAGACGCCAATCACGTCGACGTCCTCCTCGAGCGCGAGCTTCACGACCGCCGGGATCTCCTGCCACGGCGGCGTGTAGACGACTTCCATGCCGGCGTCGCGCAGGTGGGCGGCGACGATGCGGCTGCCGCGGTCGTGGCCGTCGAGGCCGATCTTGGTGATCAGCACCTTGGGAGGAGGGGTCATCGCGAAGGAGGTCGTCATGGCAGGATGCGGGTGCGGCGTCAGTCGTCGAGCGGCTCGCGCAGCAGGCGCACGAAGCGGCGCGCGAGCACCTGCGGGCTGTCCTTGCCCGGGCGGTACCAGGTCTGCGACCAGTTGAGGGCGCCCATGAGCATCAGCCGCAGCGCCCGGCGGTCGGTGCGCGGGGGCAGCGGCAGGCCGGCCAGCGCCTGCGCGAACGTCGCCTCGTACTCGTCGCGCAGCGCGGTCAGGCGCCGCGCCACCGCCGGCGCAT
>DAOMBL010000556.1:0-2316 GCA_035427325.1 Casimicrobiaceae bacterium | reverse complement strand
CGGCCGGGTTCGCGGTCATGAAGTAGTGGTTGAACGCCGGATGGAAGTACTGGATCACGCGGATCTCGCCGGCGCGGGCCGCCATCGCGAAGGCGCCAATGAAGATCCAGACGGCGAGGTGGAAAGCGCGGCTAGCGTTCATCGTCGATCTCCCGTTACGGCGCCGGACCGTTGCGCGGAGCGTGAGGCGTCGCCCGCCGGGTCCTGGTCCGCCACGACGAGCCGGCTCAGGCGGTGCTCGCCGCGACTCGTGGCGTCGCGCTTTGCTCACTCCGCGATGATGCAGCGCTGGTCGGGGGAGCCGGCGCAGAAGGCGTTCCCGCTGGTGAAATACGCGCACATGCTGACGCCCTGGGGGCCGCTTCCCTCGGAGATCCAGCCTCGCGCGATCATCGCGTCGCGATCGGCGAGGCTCGTGACGTAGCGATGATTGGCATCGGCCTTGCCGTTCCACAGCCGGTAGACAGGCAGCGGCCGATTGGTGAAGGTGTCGCCGCCGACGTAGCGCGTGATCACTTCGGGACAATCGCCGTTCGCGGGAACGCCGGCATGGAACGCGGCGGACGACTCGAGCACGTTGCCTTCGCCGCCGACGAGCCCGTTGCATTCGTCGCGGTCGAGGCTGAAGAAGTGGCTGTAGGTTCCGGGCCGCATCAGCAGGTAGCGGCAGGCCGGGCCCAACGGCTCGGAGAACGATCGCGTGAACGCGAAGAGTGTCTTCCCGGTCGGCTCCCAGCCGGGAACCACGCCCTGCATCAATGCTTCGATCTCGTCGGCGCGGTTCGTGACGAAATAGTGATCGAGCGCCGCGTTATGGAACTCGGTCACCTGCGTTTGGTAGATCTGCACCGGCCCCCAGTGCTCGAAATCGGCCTTCACGATGCTGCCGTCCCGCGCGAGCGCGTGCGCGCCGTCCTCGGGGAGTCGACCGTAGGCGAACTCGTCCATGCCGTCGATCGTGATCGTTCCGCCATCGATCGGGAGGAGGGGCGGCATCGTGATGTCCGCGAAAAACGACAATCCGTCGATGATGGAGCTGAGGAGAATGTGGCTGCGTTTGCGGATGTCCATCGAAGGGGCGGTGTTTGGCGGGCCCAGCGGGAACACCCTCACGGTGCCCCGTTTGTCCCGAACCGTCATCGTGCGACCGTCGAGGACGATCCGCGTGCTGTCGCCGACCTTCACGATCTCGAGCTCGATGTATTGGTTGATGCCGTCGACCGTCGAATAGATCTTCGCGAGGCGGAGATGGGTCGTTCCGGGCGGTGTCGATTGCGCGACGGCGACCGACGGGGCGAGTGGCATCGCGGCGGCGATCGCCAGTGTCGCAAGGCGGATCGATCGAAGCACGTCGTTCATCGAAGTCTCCCGGCGAGTCCACGGCGGGACGCGGTGCGGTGGGGCTGCGGGACAAGGACCGCGAACGACCCGCGACGAATGCGGTGGAGCCCCATGACGGCTCTCCTGCCGAAACTGCGGCCTGCCCTTCCCGCCTGCGGTCATTCTCGATACCATCGTCCGACCCGTCTTGAAGGTTCCTGAAGACCGCCCATGTTCGGGCCCGCTGCCAGCGGGGAGGCCTACCGGTTCGGCGACTTCCGGCTCGAGGCGGACCGCCGGGTCCTGGTCCGCCACGACGAGCCGGCGCCGGTGCCGCCGAAGGCGTTCGACACGCTGCTCGCGCTCGTCCGGCACGCCGGCGAACTGGTCGGCAAAGACGCCCTGATGCAGGCGGTGTGGCCCGACCAGTTCGTCGACGAGAACAACCTGAACCAGAGCGTCGCCGTGCTTCGGCGGGTGCTGCAGGATCGGCGCGGGCTCAACCGCTACATCGAGACGGTTCAAGGACGCGGATTCCGTTTCGTCGCGCCGGTCGAGCGGGTGGCCCCGCTTCCGGCGCCGGCGACTCGGCGGACGAGGGTGGCGGTCCTCCCGTTCACGAATCTCACCGGCGACGCGGACCGCGAGTACGTGGTCGACGGGTTCACCGAAGAGACGATCGCCGCGCTGGGGCAGGTCGAACCCGGATGGATCGCCGTGCTCTCCCGCGCGACGATGATGGATTACAAAGGCGCGTCGGACGCGCTCGCGCGCGTCGGGCGCGAACTCGGCGCCGACTACGCCGTCGACGGATCGCTGCGCGAGGACGCCGGTCGCACGCGCGTCACGGCTGCGCTCGTGCGCGTGCGCGATCGGTTGCAGCTCTGGTCGGCGACGTTCGACAACGAACCCGCGAGCCTGCTCGGGTTCCAGCCGGAACTCGCGCTCGCCATCGCGCGCCAGCCCTCCTGCGCCGCCGGGCCGGCGGCCGGCGGC
>DAOMBL010000555.1:0-2320 GCA_035427325.1 Casimicrobiaceae bacterium | reverse complement strand
GCAGGCCGCGAAGGCCGAGACGATCGCGACCCGCAAGGCCTCGCAGCAGGCGATCGAGGCCTGCGCCGCGATGCTGCCCGAGATGGTCGGCGGCTCGGCCGACCTCACCGGGTCGGTGTTCACCAACTGGTCGAAGAGCGTCGCCGTGAGCCGCGACGTTCCCGGGAACTACGTGAACTACGGCGTGCGGGAATTCGCGATGACCGCGATCGCCAACGGACTCGCGCTGCACGGCGGGTTCCTGCCGTTCCACGGGACCTTCCTCACGTTCTCGGACTACGCGCGAAACGCGCTGCGCATGGCGGCGCTCATGCGGATCCGCACGATCGCCGTCTACACGCACGACTCGATCGGGCTGGGCGAGGACGGACCGACCCACCAGTCGGTCGAGCACGCGGCGAGCCTGCGCCTCATCCCGAACCTCGACGTGTGGCGTCCCTGCGACGCGACCGAGAGCGCCGCCGCCTGGGTCGCGGCGATCGGGCGCGCCGACGGACCGAGCGCGCTCCTCTTCACGCGCCAGA
Organism: Casimicrobiaceae bacterium; assembly: GCA_035427325.1. Classification (GTDB taxonomy): domain Bacteria; phylum Pseudomonadota; class Gammaproteobacteria; order Burkholderiales; family Casimicrobiaceae; genus VBCG01. The sequence goes on along the minus strand of DAOMBL010000555.1, from coordinate 1,796 downwards.
ACGTCGCCCCGGCACCGCACGACGCCGCGGGGCTCGCCTCGATCGCCCGCGGCGGCTACGCTCTGGCCGACTTCGGCGCGGGGGACAGGCGCGCGATCGTGATCGCCACCGGCTCCGAGGTGCCGCTCGCCCTCGCCGCGCGCAGCGCGCTCGCGAGCGAGGGCATCGCCGTGCGCGTGGTGTCGATGCCCTGCACGCAGGCGTTCGACCGCCAGGACGCCGCGTGGCGGACGGCCGTGCTGCCGCGCGGCGTCCCGCGCGTCGCGGTCGAGGCCGGCGTGACCGGCCTCTGGCGCAAGTACGTCGGCGCGGCGGACGATCCGTCGTGCGCGGTCGTCGGCATCGACACGTTCGGCGAGTCCGCGCCCGCGGGCGTGCTGTTCGAGCACTTCGGGATCACGGCGGCGCGCGTGGCCGACGCGGTCAGGCGGGTCGTCGACGCGTGAACGGCGTCACGATCCGGCGGGCGATCGCCGCCGACGCGGAGGCGATCGCGCGCGTGCGCATCGACGGCTGGCGGCAGGCCTACCGGGGCCTCGTGCCGCAGAAGGCGCTGGACGCGATGTCGATCGACGAGAGCCTCCCGATGTGGCAGCGGGCGCTCGCCGCGCCCTCCGACCGCGCGAGCGTGTTCGTGGCCGAGCACGAGCACGGCATCGGCGGATTCGCGGCGGGAACCGCGCTCGCGGAGACGAAGCACGGCTTCGACGCCGAACTCTCGGCGATCTACCTCGCGCGGGAGTGGCAGCGCCAGGGCCTCGGCAGGCGCCTCGCCGGCACGATCGCCGCCGAGCGCGCCGCGCACGGGGCCCGCGGCATGATCGTGTGGGTGCTCGCGGGGAGCGCGGGCGCGCGCCGGTTCTGCGAGTCGCTCGGGGCGGAACTCGTCGTCGAGCAGCCGTTCGAATGGGATGGCGTGCCGCTCGTCGAGGCCGGCTACGGCTGGCGCGACCTCGGCGCGCTGGTGGCCGCGGCGGGACTGAAGCAACTGCACTGAAACGGAGAACGCGATGACGATCAAGGTGGCGATCAACGGTTACGGACGCATCGGGCGCAACATCCTGCGCGCGCACTACGAAGGAGGAAAGAAGCACGATCTCGCGATCGTCGCGATCAACGACCTCGGGAGTCCCGAGACGAACGCGCACCTGACGCGCCACGACACCGCCCACGGGCGCTTCCCGGGCAAGGTCGCGGTGGACGGCGACGCGATGGTCGTCGACGGCGACCGCATCCGCGTGTTCGCGCAGCGCGACCCGGCGCAACTCCCCTGGGCCTCCCTCGGCGTCGACGTCGTGCTCGAGTCCACCGGCTTCTTCACCAGCAAGGAGAAGGCCTCCGCGCACCTCAGGGGCGGCGCGAAGAAGGTGATCATCTCGGCGCCCGGCGGCAAGGACGTCGACGCGACGGTCGTCTACGGCGTCAACCACAAGGTGCTCAAGGCGAGCGACACCGTCATCAGCAACGCGAGCTGCACGACGAACTGCCTGGCGCCGCTGGTCAAGCCGCTGCACGACGCGATCGGCGTCGAGCAGGGCCTGATGACGACGATCCACGCCTACACCAACGACCAGGTGCTGACCGACGTCTATCACGAGGACCTGCGCCGCGCGCGCAGCGCCACGATGAGCATGATCCCGACCAAGACGGGCGCCGCGGCGGCCGTCGGCCCGGTGCTGCCCGAGTTGAACGGCAAGCTCGACGGCTTTGCGAGGCGCGTTCCGACGATCCACGTCCCCGTCGTCGACCTCACGTTCCCCGCCCAGCCCCCGACCAACCCCGACGAAGTCAACCCC
>DAOMBL010000554.1:0-2327 GCA_035427325.1 Casimicrobiaceae bacterium | reverse complement strand
CGCACACAAATGAAAGTGGCGGCGCCTGAAACTGTACGCTATGCGTAAACAATATCAAACGACGCGTCGCAAACGGATTGCCAATGAAAGTGGCGACGAGTAGCTTGAACGTCGGGTGGCGATGCGAGTTGAATTGCGGGCAGCGTCGTTGGATTCCTGAGCAGTTGTCGCCGAACCGATTCGGCCCTTGGATGGATGGAGTTCTTAATGGAAAAAATGCCCGTCGCGGTCATTGGTGCCGGGCTCATCGGCAAGATGCACATCGACCGCGCTCTCAAGCACTCCGACGTGGTCTTGGCGGGCATCGCCGACCCGACGCCGGAGGGGGAGCAGGTCGCGCGCAGCGTCGGTGTGCCGTGGTTTGCCGACCACCTCAAGATGATCGAAACCGCGAAGCCGCGTGGCGTCGTTGTGGCGACGCCGAATGTGACCCACACCCGCATCACGATCGACTGCCTCGAGCGCGGCTTGGCGGTGATCGTCGAAAAGCCGATTGCCGACACCGTGGAGGAGGCGCGACGCATCTGCGACGCATCCGCGCGAACGGGACTACCGGTTCTGGTCGGACACCACCGCCGCTACAATCCGATCACGCGGCGGGCGAAGGAGATTCTCCTTTCCGGCCGCCTCGGCAAGCCGGTCACGGCGACGGTGCTGTGCACGTGGCTGAAGCCGGATGATTACTTCAACATGACTTGGCGCCGCGAGAAGGGGGGCGGTCCCATCCTCATCAACCTGATCCACGATATCGACCTGCTCCGGTTCCTCTACGGCGAGGTCGAGAGCGTGCAGGCCATCGTGTCGAGCGCGATTCGGGGTTTCGAGGTCGAGGACACGAGCGCGATCATCTGTCGATTTCGCAACGGGGCTCTGGGCAACATCGCGGTGTCGGACACGGCGGCTGCCCCATGGAACTGGGATCTGGCCGTTGGCGAGGCAGAGCGCTTCCCGCAGCAGGATGTGAACTCCTATTACCTGTCGGGCACGCTTGGCTCCCTCACGCTGCAGCGGCTCGAGGTGTGGGAATACCGCAAGGAGCGCGGCTGGCACGATCCGCTCACCGCCGAGCGCACAGCCCTTCACCGGGGGTGCCCGTACGTTGAGCAGTGGCGGCACTTTCGTGCGCTCATCGAAGGCAAGGAAGAGCCGGTCTGTTCCGCCCTCGATGGCATGCGCACGCTCGAAGTCACCTTGGCCGTACCCGCTGCCGCCGCCACCGGCCGGCCGGTAACGATGAAGCACTGAACGTCAACCCAATCTGTAGGTAAAACATGCGGGTCGTTTCGCTCGACCACCTTACTATCTTCGAACTGACGCCGCCGGAACTCGTGCGCGCTGCCGCCGATTCGGGTTACACGCACGTCGGGCTGCGGTTGAAGCCGGCAGCGCCAGCCGAACACCAGCACCCGGTGGTCGGCGATACTCCGATGCGCCGTGAAACGCTCGCCGCGCTGCGGGACTGCAACGTGGCCGCACTCGACTGGGGAGTCGTCCGGCTGAAGGGTGGGATGGTGGTGGCGGATCTGGAACCTTGGCTGGAGACCGCCGCTGTCCTTGGTGCGAGAAATGCCGTCGTCAACGGCGACGAGCCCGACGACGCGCGCCTGACCGTGCTTTTCGCACAGTTGTGCGAGCTCGGCCGGCGCTTCGGCATGCGCTTCCACATCGAGCCTACGCCTTGGACGGGGCTGAAGACGCTGGCACAGGCGAGCCGCATCGTCGCGGCAGCGGGTCAGCCCAACGGCAAGGTGATGGTCGACACCATTCACGTCGACCGTGTCGGAAACACCGCCGCCGACATCGCGGCGCTGCCGGCGGACCAGATCGTCTATGCGCAGCTTTGCGATGGCACTATGCCGCGGCCGACCGACTTTGACACGATGATCTTCCAGGCTCGCGGCGAGCGAGCGTTCCCGGGTGAAGGCGGCATCGACCTCGCGTCGATGATACGCGCGCTGCCGCCGGGAGTGCCTCTGAGCCTGGAGTGCCCGACCAAGTACCGCGCCTTGGGCATGTCGGCGCTGGACCGCTCCAAACGAGGCAGGAGCGCAGTCGACCAACTGCTCGCCTCGCTCTGAGGTTTGACGCGGGCTCCGACCGATGCCCACGCCCGCCACGACGACATTCGAGGAGCGCGCGATGAAGAAAGACGTGGTTGCGAACCAGCTGGTGAAGTATTTGGAGGACCGTGGTGTCAGGCACATGTTCGGCTTGTGCGGGCACACCAACATCGCGGTGCTCGCCGCACTGTCGAAGAGCCGGAAGATCAAGTTCGTCAACACCCGCCACGAGCAGGTCGCCGCGCACGCCGCCGACGGCTACGCGCG
>DAOMBL010000553.1:0-2337 GCA_035427325.1 Casimicrobiaceae bacterium | reverse complement strand
GCTCGCGCTCGCGCAGCTCGCGCTGGAGTGCGCGCGCGGGCATCGCGTGCTGGCGGTGCTCGCCGCCGACGCGCAGGCGGCGCAGCGCCTCGCCGAAGAGATCCCGTGGTTCGCCCCGGGCGTCGACTGCGCGTTCTTCCCGGACTGGGAGACGCTGCCCTACGATCCGATCTCGCCGCACGAGGACCTCGTCTCGGCGCGCCTCGCGACGCTCTACCGTCTCGCGCAGCGCGAGGCGAGCGTCGTCGTCGCGGCGGTGTCGACCGCGATGCACCGGCTGCCTCCGCCGTCGTTCCTCGCCGGGCGGGCGTTCTTCCTGAAGCAGGGGCAGCGGCTCGACGCGGAGAAGCTCCGCGCGCAACTCGCGTTGGCCGGGTACGCGAACGTGACGCAGGTCGTGTCGCCGGGCGAGTTCTCGGTGCGCGGAGGATTGATCGACCTCTTCCCGATGGGCGCGCCGCTGCCCTACCGGCTCGACCTCTTCGGCGACGAACTCGAGAGCATCAAGACCTTCGACGCGGACACCCAGCGGACCGTGTATCCGGTTCCCGAAGTGCGGCTCCTGCCCGCGCGCGAGTTCCCGCAGGACGACGAGGGGCGCACGCGTTTCCGGTCGCGCTTCCGCGAAGTGTTCGAAGGCGACCCCTCGCGATCCGCGCTCTACCGCGACGTGAGCAACGGCGTGTTCGCCGGCGGCATCGAGTACTTCCTGCCGCTGTTCTTCGAGTCCACGGCGACGTTCGTCGACTACCTGCCCGCCGACAGCGTCGTCGCGCTCCACGGCGACCTGCATGCTGCCGCCGGCCGCTTCTACGCCGAAGCCGAAGGCCGTTACCGGCTGCTGCGCGGCGAGAAGGCGCGTCCGCTCCTGCCGCCGCGCGAGGTGTTCGTGCCCGCCGACGACCTCGCCGCGTCGATCAAGGCGTTCGCGCGCGTCGAGTTGCCGCAGCCCGCGGCCGGCCCGGCGCTCCCGGTGGACGCGCCCGCGGTGCCGCTGCCGCCAGTCGCGGTCGATCGACGCGCCGACGATCCCCTCGCCGCGCTCAAGGCCCTCGTCGCGACGCCCGGGGTGCGCGTGCTCGTGTGCGCCGAGAGCGCGGGCCGGCGCGAGACGATGTCGTCGTACTTCCAAGAGTACGGGCTCAAGCTGCCCTCCGCCGACGGCCTCGCCGCGTTCGTCGCGGGTGACGCACCCGCCGCGATCGCCATCTCCCCGCTGCACGCGGGGTTCGCCTGGCGCGACGCGCGCATCGCGTTCGTCACCGAGGCCGAACTCTACGCGGGCGTCGTGCGCCACGCGCGGCGCGAGGCCGGCCGGCGCTCGAACGTCGCCGCGATGGTGCGCGACCCCTCGGAGGTGCGCGTCGGGGATCCGGTCGTCCACGAGCAGCACGGCATCGGCCGCTACCTCGGCCTCGCGCACCTCGACCTGGGCGACGGTCCCTCCGAGTTCCTCGAACTCGTCTACGCGAACGACGCGAAGCTCTACGTGCCGGTGTCGAGCCTGCACCTCATCTCGCGCTACAGCGGCGCCTCGCCGGAGGGCGCGCCGCTGCACGAACTCGGCAGCGGGCAGTGGGAGAAGGCGAAGCGGCGCGCCGCGCAGAAGGCGCACGACACCGCCGCCGAACTCCTGAACCTCTACGCGCAGCGCGCCGCGCGCAAGGGGCACGCTTTCGCGTTCAAGGCGCACGACTACGAGGCCTTCGCCGAGGGATTCGGATTCGAGGAAACGCCCGACCAGCAGGCCGCCATCGAGGCGGTGATCGAGGACCTCAGGTCGGGGAAGCCGATGGACCGCCTCGTCTGCGGCGACGTGGGCTTCGGCAAGACCGAGGTCGCGCTGCGGGCGGCGTTCGTCGCCCTCGCCGACGGCAAGCAGGTCGCGGTGCTCGTCCCCACGACGCTCCTCGCCGAGCAGCACTTCCAGGTGTTCTCCGACCGCTTCGCCGACACTCCGGTGAAGCTCGCCGAGCTGTCGCGCTTCCGTACCGCGAAGGAGGCGAAGGCCGCGCTCGACGGGCTCGCGAGCGGCGCGATCGACCTGGTCATCGGCACGCACCGCCTGATCCAGTCCGACGTGAAGTTCGCGAACCTCGGACTCGTCATCATCGACGAGGAGCACCGCTTCGGCGTGCGCCAGAAGGAGCGGCTGAAGCGGCTGCGCGCCGAGGTCGACGTGCTGACGCTCACCGCGACGCCGATCCCGCGCACGCTCGCGATGTCGCTCGAGGGGATCCGCGACTTCTCGGTGATCGCAACCGCTCCGCAGAAGCGCCTCGCGATCCGCACGATCGTGACTCCGTATTCCTCGGGCATCGTGCGCGAGGCCGCGCT
>DAOMBL010000552.1:0-2361 GCA_035427325.1 Casimicrobiaceae bacterium | reverse complement strand
CACCGGCATCAGCAGCGGGAAGGTCACGCGCCGGAAGAAGGTCAAGCGCGACGCACCCTCGATCGCCGCGGCCTCCGCGAGGCTCGGCGACATCGACTGAAGCGCGGCGAGGTAGAAGATCATGAAGAACCCGGCTTCCTTCCAGATCGTGACCACCATCAGGCTCGCGAGCGCCGTGGACTTGCTGCCGAGCCAGTTGTGGCTCGCGAAGCCCAGGCCCTTGGTGACCTGCTCGAGCAGGCCGTACTCGGGCGTGTAGAAGAACATCCAGATGTTCGCGACCGCGATCATCGGGAGCATCGTCGGCGTGAAGTACGCGAGGCGAAGGAGGCCGCGGCCGCTGATCTTCCCGTGCACCCAGGTCGCCATCAGCAGCGCCAGCGCGATCGACAGCGGGATCGTGCCGAGCGCGTACCACAGGTTGTTCGCGAGCGCCTGCCAGAAGATCGGATCCTCGACCAGTTGCACGTAGTTGTCCGCCCCGACCCACACCGCCGGGCGGTTGCCCTTCGGCGTCGAGAGGAAGCTGTGCCACAGGTTGGCGACGGCGGGGTAGTGCGTGAACGTGACGAGCAGGATCATCGCGGGCGCGATCAGCAGCCACGCGTAGATCCACTCGCGCGTGCGGGTCATGGCGAGCCGGTGCGTCGTTGCGTGCGTTGCGATCGCCGCTCCGCCGCCGCCCGCCCTCCGTCGCGGGAGCGGGAGGCCGGGCGCGGCCGCCGGGCGACCGCCGGCGGCCGCGCCGCGAAGCGGTCAGCCGATCATCGGAACGACCGCAGCAGGCGCTCCGCCTCGCGCTTCGCGTCCTTCAACGCCGCGTCCGGCGTCTTCGTGCCGGTGAGCGCCGCCTGCAGGCCGTCGTTCAGGGCCTTGGTCACGCGCTGGTTGTCGTGCGTCGAGAGTTCGGCCTTCGCGTACGGCAACTGGTCGCGCGCGACCGCCGCCGCCGGGAATCCCGCGACGTAGGCCTTCATCGCGGGCGTGTCCCACGCATCCGCCCGGACCGCGACGTACCCGGTGTCGATGCCCCACTGCGCGGCGCGTTCGGGCGTCGTGACCCACTTGATGAACTTGAACGCGGCGTCGCGCTGCGCCGGCGTCGACTTCTTGAACAGGTAGAAGTTGCCGCCGCCGGTCGGGCTGCCGCGCTGCTTGCCCGCGGGCAGCATCGCGACGCCGAAGTCGAACTTGGCGTTGTTGCGGACGTTGGTGAGGTTGCCGGTCGTCGTCCACATCATCGCGACCTTCCTCTCGAAGAAGTCCTTCGGCGTCGTGCCCCACTCGACGATGCCTTCCGGGTGGACCTTGTACTTCTTCACGAGGTCGACCCAGTACTGCAGGCCCTCGATCACCTCGGGACGGTCGTAGTAGGTCTGCGTGCCGGACGCGTTCATCAGGTTGGTGCCGGCCTGGATCGCGAGCGACTGGAACAGCCAGTAGGGGAAGCCGGACGACGGAATCTGGATACCCCAGGTCGTCACGTTGCCCGACGCGTCGCGCCTGGTGAGCTTCTGCGCGTACTCGACCTGCTCCTTCCAGTTCTGCGGCGGCTTGTTCGGATCGAGGCCCGCCTCCTTGAAGAGTTCCTTGTTGTAGTACAGCACGACGGTCGAGCGCTGGAACGGGATGCCCCAGGTCTTGCCGCCGGTCTGGCTGTTCTCCATGAACGCCGGATAGAAGCTCTTGAGCCACGCCCGGTCCTCGGGCGTCTTGATCAGGTCGTCGAAGGGAACGATCGCGTCCTCGTCGATCAGCGTGTACATGTCGGTCGACAGCAGGATCGAGGTGACCGGCGGCTCGCCGCTCTTCACCGCGGTCAGCGCCTTGGTGATCGAGTCCTGGTAGGTGCCGGTGTAGATCGGCTTCAGCTTGATGCCGGGGTTGTCCTTCTCGAAGTCGGCGGCGAGCTTGTCGATGATCTTGGTGATCGGCCCCCCGACGGCGACCGGGTAGTAGAACGGAACCTCGACCTGCGCGAGCGCGATCGACGGTGCGATCGCGACGAGCGCGGCGAACGTGAACTGGCGGAAGCGGCGGAACATCACGGATCCTCCTTGGCGTGCGCTGCGATTCGACATCAGGCGAGCATCGTCTCGCCGGGGGTGCGGCCGGCCGGCGCGGTGCGCGCGCCGTCCGGCCCGAAGTGGTGCTGCGCGCCGCCCGACCACTCGAGCGACACGTCGTCGCCGCGCGCGAGCGCGGTGCTGCCGGCGATCCGCACGGCGACCGGGGCGCGGCCGACACGGCAGGCGACCAGCGAGTCGCCGCCCAGGTACTCGACGCTCTCGACCGTCGCGGGCGGCCCCCGCCCGAGCGCCACGAACCTGAGATGCCCCAGTCGCACGCTGCGGCTCCCGC
>DAOMBL010000551.1:0-2375 GCA_035427325.1 Casimicrobiaceae bacterium | reverse complement strand
CCAGATGCCTTCGCCGAAAACACCCTCGCAGGCGCCGCCGGCCATCATCGCGTTCAAGTCCGCGAACGGGTTGTCCGTCTTCTGCTTCTTCGGCATCGCCAGCCGCCACTGGCCGAGCAGCAGGTTCTTCTGCGGCGGCAGCGGCGGGGTCTTCAGGAACATCGCGCGGTCGCGCTCGACATCGTGGGCGATCCGCTCTTCCAGCTTCTTCTGGTTCGCCATGAAGGTCGACAGACCTTCGCCGAAGATCCGCGCCGACTCTTCGGCGCGCTGCTTCTCGGTGGCTTCCTCCTGACGCTGTCGTTGCTGCGCCTGCTCGTTCTGCCGGCTGTTCCACTGCTGGAAGTTCGGACTGCGCGGGTCGGAGTCCGGATAGCGCTGGGCCACCGCGGCCGGCGCCAGTGCGAGCACGATCCACAACACCCCCGCCTTCACTGCGGCGGGGTGGGAGCTGAATACGCCTTGCATGGTCGCTCCTGGGCCAATTGGGCGGCGTGGATGATCGGGCGAATGGTACGCCGATCTCCTCCGCCAGACGGAATTCGCTCATGCCAGGTGGACCGCTCTTGCGGTTGTCATCCTGTCGAGTCGATCAGCGGCGCACTCGATCCGCCCTGTGGGTCGGCCTTCAGGCCGACGCCCATCCCGCGATCGGGCACGAATCCCGTCGGGCTGAAGCCCGACCCACAGCGGATCGCTGCAGCCCGTCGGCCTGAAGGCCGACCCACAGTGGATCGCGGCAGCCCGTCGGCCTGAAGGCCGACCCACAGCAGCGTGCGACCTATGTCTCCGCGCGCGAAGCGGACTCCGGCGGCGCATTCCCCTTCCACCGCGCCTTCGGGACGATCTTGGGCTTCGCGGGATCGCCGAGGAAGTGCGGCGACATGATCTGCACGCCGGCCTCGTTGAACGCGTCCTGCACGTTGGCGAAGAGCGCGGAGAGGACCGCCGCGCGCTCGACAGGCGCGAACGACGTCGCTCGGCAGACGAGCTGATACTTGACGTAGAAATCGTCGAGGCTGGTCTGGAAGACCTGCGGCGGCGGCGAGGAGGCGATGCCCTCGGTGCGCTTCGCGGCATCGGCGAGGAGTTCGTGCACCTGCCGCCACGGCTCGTCGTAGCCGACGCTGACCGCGACGCTCACCGCGAACCCGCCCGGGCTCATCGCGCGCGAGTAATTGGTGGTCACGGTCCCCAGCACCTGCGAATTCGGCAGCGTGAGTTCCTCGCCGAGGCCGGTCTGCACGGTCGTCGTGAAGAGGCCCATCCGCGTGATCGTTCCCTCGCGCTCGCCGATGCGAACGAACTCGCCGGTCCGGTAGGTGCGCGTGTACATGAGGATGAGCCCGCTCGCCGCCTGGCCGACGATGCCCGATGCGCCGACCGTCACCATGAGGCCCATCAGCACCGACAATCCCTTGAAGGCCTCGGTGTCGGAACCGGGGATGTACGGGTAGGCCATCGCCGCCGCGAACACCCACACCGCGATCGTCGCCAGCCGCTTCGTCGGCTGCGCGATGTCGCGATCGATCGCGCGGATCACGATGCCGCCGCTCGCAATGCGATCGAAGAAGGCGCGCTGCGCGCGGTCGACGAGCCACGCGATCAGGAAGATCAGGATCGCGATGAAGAGCGACGGAAGCCCGCGCGCGATCGCCTCCAGCATGTCGGTGACGGTCCGGAACAGGAAGCCGGACAGCCCCTCGCTCCAGGGGCGCGTGTAGGGAAACTTCGCGAGCACGAAACCCAGCCACTCGAACGTGAGGAGCAGGAGGGTCGCCACCGCGACGACCGCCGTGAACCAGCGCGTCGCCGAGATCGCATGCTGTCGCGAGATCACCTTGCCCCCGCCGATGCGCACGCGCTCCGCGTGGCGGTCGGCGATCCGCATGAGCCGCTGCGCCGTCACGCGCCACAACCAGTGCGCGAGCCACATCAGCACGAGCCAGATCGCGGTGGCGATGCCGGCGTGAAGCGCCGCACGCATGAGATAGCGGTGATCCCGTGCTTCGCGCGTCTCGACCACGACGCGCCTCAGCGCCTCGGCCGCCTGATCGGCGAGCGTGCGCGCGGTCTCGTCCGGCAAGGTCGAGGCGTCCTCGCTCGTGACGACGAGCACGAGCCTGCCGTCGAGCATCAGGGCGCTGCCCTGCGGCACGTCCTGGACCGAGACCGTGCCCGGTCCGCCGTCCCCGAGGAGCTTGCGGATCCGGTCGGCGGCGTCCTCGGCACGATCGCGCGCCGGGAGGCCCATGAACGGCGCCCGGAACTCGACGATCGTGCGATTGAAGACGACGACCTTGCCGGTGTCGTCGGCGGCGCCGGCGGGCGCAGCCCCGATCAGCGTCGCGATCGCGAGGACAAGCGCCCACCCG
>DAOMBL010000550.1:0-2387 GCA_035427325.1 Casimicrobiaceae bacterium | reverse complement strand
GGACGGCGAGGACGTGTTCATGCCGGTGCATGGCGACGGCCTGCGGCCGGGAACCGTGCCGCTCGACCGTCGTGTTCGTGGCCGCGACGTGCATCGACGCGAGCCGCTCCGGCGCGAGCGGGCCGCCGAGGCCACGGCCGTCGTGCCCGAACAGCGATTCGCGGAAGCGTCGCATCCGCAGGTGGTCGATCACGTGCTCGCGCTCGATGCGCTCCGCGCCGGCGAGCCAGGCGTTCATCGCCTCGCCGTAGGCCGGTGCCGGGTGGCGGTACGGGTCGGGGTCGGCGAGCCAGGCGAGCCCATGGTCTGCCGCCTCGGCCACGATGTCGCGCAGGAACACGGGGTGGTTGACCGGCGCGAAGTCGTCGTGCATCAGCGCGAACGCCTCGCGGTCGGCGACATCGCGGAACTCCTGCGCGAGGCCCGCGGCGATGCCGGGCTGGGCCGCCATCGCCTCGGCGACGCGCCCGGCCATCGCGCGGATCTCTGCGACCTTCGCCACCGGATCGGCGATCGCCGCCACGTGCGGGCGCAGCAGGCTCCATGTGATGCCGCGCAGCGCACACCCGGGCAGCACGTTGTGGCTGACGAACGCGATGCCGTCGGGCGCGAGGCGCGCGCGGATCGTGTCGAACAACGCCCTCCGGACGTCGCCGGGCACCCACGAGTAGAAGCCGTGGGCGACGATGTAGTCGAAGGTGCCGGTCCCCGCCGGAAGGTCGCGCAGGTCTCCGTCGATCAATTCGACGTTCGCGAGCCCGAGTTCGCGCGCAAACGCCCGGGCGACTCCGATCGCATCGGACGCGAGATCGATGCCGGTGAACCTGCCCCGCGGCGTGCGGGCGGCCATCGGCAGGAGGTTGCCGCCGTTCCCGCACGCGATCTCGAGCACGCGCGCGGTCGACGGTTCCGGGGCCGCGATTCCCATCAGCCCCGCGATCGTGGCGATGCGCGCGGGCGTGCTGCTCGCGCAGGGCCTGCTGTCGTAGGACACGGCCCGGTAGGACGAACGAATCGCCTCCGTCTCCGCGTCCCGTCCGCGGTCGCGCGCGTGGTCGGGCGCCACGTTCAGCGGTCCCGATCGCCAGGAGCTGCGAAGCGTCGACGCGCATCGCTGCGCGCGAACGCACCGCGGCGTTCGCGAGACGCCGCCGGCCCGTCCTCGGGAATCGTCGCGACCTGGCGCTTCACGACCCGGATGCCGGCGCGCCGAGGGTGAACCGGGCGCTCGCCTGCCGAGCGCATGCGGCCGGCTACTTGCGCCAGTAGTTGTTGGCGGCGGCGATCGTCTGGAAGTTGAGCGCGACCACCTGCGACGACGCGATCAGCGCGTCCGCGTCCTCGGCGTAGGCGGGGCGCAGCTTCTTGAGCACCGAGGTGTCCGGCTGCGTGTACTTGACGCCGCGCCGGCTGAGCGTGATGGCGAGTTCGAATCCCGCCTGCGGCGTGTCGGTGATGAGCGTAGCGAGCCAGGTGTCGGTCATGGGGGCTTTCCTTCGGGGGAGTGACGAAGAACAGGGCGCCGGTCCACGACGGACCCGGGCCGGCGCACCACCACGCGCGCGACCGCCGCCGCGTCGCCGCAACCGGCGCGGTTGCCGTCCGCACCGCGCCGGCGCCTGCCGGTGGCGTCCCCACGGGGATTCGAACCCCGGTTACCGCCGTGAAAGGGCGATGTCCTAGGCCTCTAGACGATGGGGACCCGAGGTGCTACTCGAAAGTCGTAGTGTCTGGTGGTGGAGGTAAGCGGGATCGAACCGCTGACCTCTTGCATGCCATGCAAGCGCTCTCCCAGCTGAGCTATACCCCCACGGCGAATCCGAAATTATACACGCAGAGGGCAGCCGCCACAAATGGGGAGCGATGCATGCGGGGATGCGCGACCGCGCTGCGCTATCATGCCGCGCGCCAGCCCGTCGCATCCATCCCCGTGCCGCTTCCCGATCCCCGCCACGCCGCGCCCCCCGATCTCGCCGGCCGCGTGATCCTCGTCACCGGAGCGACCGGCGGCCTCGGGGACCCGCTCGCCCGCGCCTGTGCCGCGCGTGGCGCGACGGTCGTGCTGCACGGGCGCGCCGTGCCGAAGCTCGAATCGCTCTACGACGACATCGTGGGCGCGCGCCACCCCGAGCCGGTGATCCTCCCGCTCGACTTCGCGAAGGCGGAGGCCGCCGACTTCGGCAACGTCGCCGCGGCGCTGGAATCGCAGTTCAAGCGCCTGGACGGAATCGTGCACACGGCGGCGATGCTCGGGTCGCTCGGTCCGATCGAGCACCAGTCGTTCGACGCCTGGCTCGCGCTCCTGCGCGTCAACCTGGCGGCACCGATGGGCATCACGCGCGCGCTCGCGCCGCTGATGGCGAAGGCGCCCGACGCCTCGGTCGTGT
>DAOMBL010000549.1:0-2401 GCA_035427325.1 Casimicrobiaceae bacterium | reverse complement strand
GCTCGATCGGCGAGAGTTCGGCCGGCTTCCGGTCGAGGAGTGGCGCCAGCCTCTCGACACGCGCGTCCGCCTGCTCGGCGAGGCCCCGCCACATGTCCGCGAAGTACGCCGCGTCGGCGCGCTCGTAGCCCTTGCTCGCCTCGAGCTGGACGCGCACGTCGTCGGGCGGGTTGCCCGCGAGCCTGCGCTGGTAGAGGCCCTGCAACACGAGTTCGCGCGAGCGGCGACGGGCCGCGGGCCTAGGCGTCGTCGAGGGCATCGGCGAGGTTCGCGAGTTCGAGCGCGGCCTGCGCCGCTTCGTAGCCCTTCGCGTCCATTCGGGCCTCGGCCTGGGCGTCGGTGTCGCAGGTGAGGATGCCGTTGCCGATCGGCGTGCCGAACTCGAGCATCACGCCCGACACGCCGGACGCCGATTCGTTGGACACGATCTCGAAGTGATAGGTCTCGCCGCGGATCACGGCCCCGAGCGCCCCCAGCGCGTCGAAGTCGCCGCTCTGCGCGAGCCGCTGCAGCGCGAGCGGCGACTCCAGCGCCCCGGGCACCGTGACGATCAGCACGTCGTCGTCGGCGACCCCGGCTTCCTTCAGTGCGCGCAGCGCGCCGGCGAGCAGGCCCTCGCCGATCGCCGGATTGAAGCGGGACAGCACGATCGCCACACGGCGTCCCGCGCCGGCGGTCGAGGGTGCGATGCGGCGCGGCACGGCGCGCGTCAACCCGCGGCGCGCGCGGGCGCGTCGAGGTAGCCGGTGACTTCGAGGTCGAAGCCGGTCATCGACGGCATCTTGCGCGGCTTCGCCAGGAGGCGCATGCGGCCGACGTTCAGGTCCCGCAGGATCTGCGCCCCGATGCCGTAGTTGCGGAAGTCGGCCTTCGGCGCGACCGGAGGCTCGCTCGACAGCGCGCGGTGGCGCAGCTCCTGCGGCGTCTCCGGGCGGTGCAGGAGCACGATCACGCCGCGACCGGACGCGGCCACCGCCTCCATCGACGCCGGGATCGTCCAGGAATGCGTGGTGTCCTGGGCGTCGAGCAGGTCGATCACCGACAGCGGCTCGTGGACGCGCACCAGCGTCTCGACGTCCGGCGACAGCGGGCCGCGCACGAGCGCGAGGTGCGTGGCGTCGGAGAGCTTGTCGCGGTAGACCACGAGGCGGAAGGCTCCGTGCGGCGTGGAGATCGGCCGTTCCGCCAGGCGCTCGACGAGCTTCTCGGTGCGGCTGCGGTAGTGGATGAGGTCGGCGATCGCGCCGACCTTCAACCCGTGGTGCGCCGCGAAGCGCTCGAGGTCCGGAAGGCGCGCCATCGTGCCGTCGTCGTTCATGATCTCGCACAGCACCGCGGACGGGTTCAGGCCCGCGAGCCGCATGAGGTCGCAGCAGGCCTCGGTGTGGCCGGCGCGCACCAGCACGCCGCCGTCCTGCGCGATCAGCGGGAACACGTGCCCGGGCTGGACCACGTCGTCCGCGGTCGCTTCGGGACGGGAGGCCACCTCGATGGTGCGCGCGCGGTCGGCCGCCGAAATGCCGGTGGCGATGCCGGTGGCCGCCTCGATCGACTGCGTGAAGTTGGTGCCGTGCACCGAGCGGTTGCGCGCGGCCATCGGCGTCAGGCGCAGCCGCTCGGCCTGCGCCGCGGCGATCGGCATGCAGATGAGGCCGCGCCCGTGCTTCGCGAGGAAGTTGATCTTCTCCGGCGTGACGAAATCGGCCGCGAACACGAGATCGCCCTCGTTCTCGCGGTCCTCGTCGTCGACCAGCACGACGATGCGGCCGGCCTTGAGTTCGGCCACGATCTCCGGAACGGAAGCGAGCGCCATGATGCGGTCCCCGATGCGAGGCCCACATTCTACTCCGTGGCCGGCGTCAGGCCGTCGCGGCAGCGCGTGCTGCGTCCGCCTCGCGGTGACCGCGCGTCCCGCCCTCGGGCGGCATCGGCGCCGCCTCCACGCGAAACCACGCGGCGTAGAGCGCGGGCAGGAAGGCCAGCGTCAGCACGGTCGCGACGACGAGCCCGCCCATCATCGCGACCGCCATCGGCCCGAAGAAGTCGCTGCGGGTCAGCGGGACGAGCGCCAGCACGGCGGCCGCCGCGGTCAGCACGATCGGACGGAAGCGGCGCACCGTCGCCGACACGATCGCGTCCGACGCCCGGGCGCCCTCGGCGATGTCGCGGTCGATCTGATCGCCCAGGATCACCGAGTTGCGCATGATGATGCCGGACAGCGCGATCGTGCCCAGCATCGCGACGACTCCGAACGGCTGGCCGAACGCGAGCAGCGCGGCCACGACGCCCACGAGCCCGAGCGGCGCGGTCAGCCCGACCATAAGCGTGCGCGCGAACCTCCGCAGCTGGATCATGAGCCGCGTCAGGATGGCCCCGAGCATCAGCGGCCCGCCGGCGACGC
>DAOMBL010000548.1:0-2418 GCA_035427325.1 Casimicrobiaceae bacterium | reverse complement strand
CTTAGTTCAGTGCACTTAGTTTAGTGAGGTGGGCATGGTCACCGTCAACATCCACGAAGCGAAGACCCAGCTGTCCAAGCTCGTCGAGCGGGCGGCGAAAGGGGAGCCGTTCGTGATCGCCAAGGCCGGCAAGCCGTTGGTCCGGGTCTCGGCGCTCGGCGCGCCCGCGGCGCCGCGTCGACTGGGTTTCCTCGCGGGAGAGATCGCCGTGCCCGACGATTACGACCGGCTGGGCGAGGCCGAGGCGCGCACGAGAGCGATCGCGCTGCTCGACGAAGTCGGCATCCCGGCCGCGGAGCGGCGCATCGACCACTACCCGCACCAGTTCTCGGGAGGGATGCGCCAGCGCGTGGTCATCGCGCTCGCCCTGTGCGCGCAGCCCAGGCTCGTCGTCGCCGACGAGCCGACGACCGCGCTCGACGTGTCGATCCAGGCCCAGATCATCCAGCTGCTGAAGCGGCTGTGCCGCGAGCACGGCACCGCGATCATGCTGGTCACGCACGACATGGGCGTGATCGCGGAAACCGCCGACCGCGTCGCGGTCATGTATGCGGGCCGCATCGTGGAAATCGGACCGGTCGCCGACGTCATCCACCGGCCACGGCACCCCTACACCGCAGGGCTCATGGGATCGATTCCGTCGATCGGCGCCGAGGTGGAGCGACTCGCGCAGATCGACGGCGCGATGCCGCGCCTCGATGCCATTCCGTCCGGCTGCGCCTTCCACCCCCGCTGTCCCCGCGCGATCGAGCGCTGCCGCAGCGACGGACCCGAACTCGTCGCGGCCGGCGAGGCGAAGGTGGCGTGCTGGCTCGCGAGCGCGGATACGGTGGCGGCATGAGCCGGCTGGACGGGAGCGCCGCCGACGCGGGAAACCGTCCGGCCGGGGGGCGGGTGGATTCGCGTTCCGGCGACGTGCTTCTGCGCCTGACGGGTGTCGCGCGCACCTTCGACGTCTCGCCGCCGTGGCTCGACCGTGTTCTCTCCGGCAGGCCGCGTGCGCTGCTCCGGGCGGTCGACGGCGTGTCGCTCGCGATCCGCCGAGGCGAGACGCTCGGCCTCGTCGGCGAATCGGGTTGCGGCAAGTCGACGGTTGCGCGACTCATCGTCGGGCTCCACGCGCCGACGCGCGGCACGATCGAGTACGAAGGCATCGTGCTCGCGGGGACCGGAGCGGGCACCGCCGACGCAGGCCGGCAGCGCCGCGCACGGCGCTCGATGCAGATGATCTTCCAGGATCCGTACGCGAGCCTCAATCCGCGGTGGCGGGTCGCGGACATCGTCGCGGAGCCGCTCGCCAACCAGGAGGCTCCCCCGTCGCGGGCCGAGGCGGCGGAACGGGTGCGGATGCTGCTCGCCCAGGTCGGGCTCGCGGCCGCGGACGGTGCGAAGTATCCGCACCAGTTCTCGGGCGGCCAGCGCCAGCGCATCTCGATCGCGCGCGCGCTCGCCACCGAGCCCGCGTTCCTCGTGTGCGACGAGCCGACCTCGGCGCTCGACGTGTCGGTGCAGGCGCAGGTGCTGAACCTGATGCGCGACCTGCAGCGCCGGCTCGGCCTCACCTACCTGTTCATCTCGCACAACCTCGCGGTCGTCCACCACATCGCCGACCGCGTGGGGGTGATGTACCTCGGGCGCGTGGTGGAGATCGCGACCACGCCGCGGCTGTTCGGGACGCCCCGGCATCCGTACACGCGAATGCTGCTCGACGCCGTACCGGACCTCCGGATGACGGGGGCCTCCCGAACCGCGGTCGCGGGCGAGGTGCCGAACCCGCTCGATCCCCCCGATGGTTGCGCGTTCCATCCGCGCTGCCCGCACGCCGAGGCGCGTTGTCGTCGCGCGGCACCCGCGCTCCTGCCCGACGGCGCGGGCGGCGAAGTCGCCTGCCACGCGGTCGAGGAGGGCCGGTTGCCCGCCCGGGCGGCGATCCCCGTCGCGTAGTGCGCGAGGACGCAGGGCGCAGCGCCGGCGCCGCGGGATCCGGGCATTCGCGACGACGGGTTCCGCTATAATCGCCCGCTTGTCCCGCCCGGCGCCCGCCCGACGCGCGCCGCCGACCGTCCCGACTCTTCCTCCCGCCCTTGCGCCTCACCCAGATCAAGCTCGCCGGGTTCAAGTCGTTCGTCGACCCGACCACGATCGCGACCCCCGGACAGCTCGTCGGCATCGTCGGCCCGAACGGCTGCGGCAAGTCCAACATCATCGACGCGGTGCGCTGGGTGCTGGGCGAGTCGAAGGCCTCGGCGCTGCGCGGCGAATCGATGCAGGACGTCATCTTCAACGGCGCCGGCGACCGCGCGCCGGTCGGTCGGGCGTCCGTCGAGCTGTCGTTCGACAACAGCGCGGGCCGGATCGGCGGCCAGTGGGGCCAGTACGCCGTGCTTTCGATCAAGCGCGTGCTCACGCGCGACGGCG
>DAOMBL010000547.1:0-2430 GCA_035427325.1 Casimicrobiaceae bacterium | reverse complement strand
TTGGCGTCGTCGACGTCGATCGCGACGACCTTCGCGCCGGCCGCGGCCGCGACCTGCACGCAGTAGCCGCCGACGCCGCCGGCGCCGACCACGATCGCGAGGCTTCCCGGCGTCACGCCCGCGCGCCGCACCGCCTGGAACGGCGTCGTCAGCGCGTCGGCGACGACCGACACCTGGGCGAGCGTGAGCCCGGCCGCCGCGAGCCGCTCCTCGTCGACCGGGCAGAGCCCGCGCGAGGGCACGACGATGTGCGAGGCGAACCCGCCGTGGATGTCGTTTCCCGGCATCTTCTGGCCGCGGCAGATCGGCGCGAGACCGCGACGGCACAGGTCGCAGTCGCCGCAGGGCAGCACCGCCGGGACGATGACGGCCCGGCCGAGCCAGGCCTCCGCCCCCGCGCCCGCGGCGACGACGCGCCCCGAGACCTCGTGCCCGAGCGCGAGCGGCAGCGGGGCATTGGTGCGCACGCCGTCGTAGAAGTAGCCGAGGTCGGTGTGGCACACGCCGCAGCCTGCGACCTCGACGGCGACCTCGCCCGCCCCCGGCGTCGCGTCGAACGACGCGCGCTCGAGCGGCGCGCCGGGCGCGGTCATGAGCCAGCGGTGGGCGGCGAGCGGCATCCGGATTCCTCCTCGTTTCGCGGGGCGGCGCGCGGTCGGGAGGCCGCGCGGCCGTAAAATCGGTAGTCGGATACCGATTTCGGGCACTCTGCCGCCGACGCGTTGGCGGAGCCTTGATCCACGTCAATCCGTCGCGCGGGGCGGCGCGCGAAGCTTCGCGCACCATGACCTCGACCACCAGAGCGCGCGACGGGCGCGGCGCGCACGCGGGACTCTCGATCGCGCTCGCCGGCAGCGGCGGATCGGGCGTGATGACCGCGGGCACGCTGCTGCTCGCGGCCGCGGCGAAGGCGGGCGCCTACGGGCTGATGGTCCGGACGAGCGGACCGCAGATCCGGGGGGGCGAGGCCGCGGCGCTCGTCCGCATCTCGGCGACGCCGGTCGAATCGCTCGACGACCGCTTCGACATGCTGCTCGCGCTCGACTGGCAGAACGTGCAGCGCTTCGCCGACGAGATTCCGCTCGGCCCCGCGAGCCTCATCGTCGGCGAGGAGGCCGAGGGAGAGGCGCCCGCGGCCTTCGTGAATACCGGCGCGAAGGCGGTCGCGGTGCCGATGAAGAAGATCGCCAAGGGCATCGCGGGCAGCTGGACCAACATGGTGGCGCTGGGCGTCGCCGGGGCACTGGCCGGATTGCCGCGCGAGGCGCTCGCCGCCGCACTCCGCGACACCTGGAAGCGTGACGAGACCTCGCTCGCGGCGAACCTGGCGGCCATCGACGCCGGCATGGCCGCGGCGGCGGGGCTCGGGAACATCCCGGCGCTGCCCGCGCTCGAGGCGCGCCCGGGCCGCTGGTCGATCTCGGGCAACGAGGCGGCGGGACTCGGCGCGATCCGCGGCGGCGTGCGTTTCGTCGCCGCCTACCCGATCACGCCCGCCACCGAACTCCTCGAGTGGATGGCGCCGGCGCTCCAGAAAGTCGGCGGCGCGCTGCTGCAAGCCGAAGACGAACTCGCCTCGATCAACATGATCGTCGGCTCGTCGTTCGCCGGCGTCCCGTCGCTCACCGCCACCGCCGGCCCCGGCCTCGCGCTGATGACCGAGGGGATCGGGCTCGCCGTGAGCGCCGAGGTTCCGGTCGTCGTCGTCGACGTGATGCGCGGCGGGCCCTCGACCGGCATCCCGGCGAAGAGCGAGCAGTCCGACCTGTCCTACGCGGTGTCCGGGCTGCACGGCGACGCGCCGCGCATCGTGGTCGCGCCGACCTCGATCTCGGACTGCCTCGCCACCACGCAGTGGGCGGTCCACCTCGCCGAAGCCCTGCAGTCGCCGGCGATCGTGCTGTCCGACCAGTTCATGGGTCAGTCGCGCGCGATCATCGACCGCCCCGCCGACCTGGCGTTCGTCGGCCGGCGGCTGGTCGCCGAGCCGAACACCGCCGACTACAAGCGCTACCGCGACACGCCGTCGGGAATCTCGCCGATGGCGATTCCCGGCGCACCGGGGATCACCTACACGGCCGACGGCCTCGAGAAGAACGAAGCCGGGACCCCGTCGTCGAACGCGCGCGACCACCGCGTGCAGCTCGACAAGCGCGAGCGCAAGCTCGCGCGCCACGACTACGGCGACCTGTGGGCCGATGTCGAGGGCGACGGCGAACTCGCGGTCATCACCTTCGGATCGGCGACCGGACCGGTGCGCGAGGCGCTCGCGCGACTCGCCGCCGGCGGCGTGCACGCGAGGCTCGTCGCGATGCGCCTCCTCGCGCCGGCACTGCCGGAGAAGCCCGACGAGGCGCTCCGCCGCGTGAAGCGCGTGCTGGTCGTCCAGCAGAACCACGGCGCCCAGTTCCACCGCTACCCGCGCCCCTG
>DAOMBL010000546.1:0-2445 GCA_035427325.1 Casimicrobiaceae bacterium | reverse complement strand
GCGCACGGGGGGGCAGGGGCGCGCGACGCGCGGGGGCAGGGCGAGCTCGCGCGACACGTCGAGGACCTGCCCGGCGGGCGGTCGATCGGCGAACGCGTGGGCCGTTACCGTCGTCGCGAAGGCGATCGCGGCGGCCAGTGCCGCTACGCTACGCCGCGTGCGCATGGATTTCGCGCGCCGCGCGCAGCCCCGACTCGATCGCGCCCTGGATCCACGCGTGCGCGAGCGAGGCGTGCTCGCCGGCGAAGTGGATGCGCCCCTCGGGGGCGATGATGTGCTCGTGCAGGAGCCGCTGTTGCGACGGCTCGAACAACGCATAGGCGCCGCCCGCGAAGGGGTCGTCGTGCCACATCCAGGATGCCCCGACCTCGAAGCATTCGACGACCTGCGGGTGGATCTGGGCGAGGTCCTCGAGCGCCTGCTCGATGCGCTCGTCGGGTGGCAGCGACCCCCAGCGCTGCGCGTCCTCGGACCAGGTGTAGCTCGCGAGCAGGACGCCGCGACCGGTCGCGCGCCCCGACTCGGGGTAGTAGACGTTGCGCACCGGGAGATCGGTGACCGTGCCGCCGCCGAAGATGCCGTCGTCCACCTCCCAGAAGCGCCGGGCGCACTGGAAGAAGATCTTGGCCGACGCGTCGTAGCGCAGTTGCCGGATGGCGCGGCGCTTCGCGTGCGAGAAGGGCTTCAGCGCCTCGACGTGACGCAGCACCGGGAAAGGCACGGTGACGATCGCGTAGTCCGCGCTCGCCTGCCTGCGCCCCGCGGCCGTGCGGTAGTGCACGGTGACGTCGCGTTCCGACTGGTCGATCGCGATCATCCGGGCGCCGAAGCGGACGCGATCGCGCAGTCCCGACAGGAAGGCGTTGGGCAACTGGTCGCTGCCGCCGTCGATGCGCACCATGTCGGTGTAGAAGCGCCCGACCTCCTCGCGCAGGAGTTCGAGGAAGCACGCGTTGATGATCGCCTCCTGGTTGCACACGAGACCGTAGAGTTCGATCGCGGCCTCCGACCAGCCGGCCTCCTCGAGGAATTCCCGTGTGGAGTAGCCGTCGTAGCGCGCGGCGATCTCAGCCCAGCCCGGCTCTCCGTCACGCTCGATCTTCTCGGCGAACGGCTTCATCAGCGCCTCGAAACGGGCCCCCGACGTGAGTCCGCGGTCGTGCTCGGCGAGTTCGCTGCCGAGAAGCTCGGGGTTGCGCTCGAACTCCGAGAGCCGCATCTTCCGGCCGAACAGATGGCAGTACGCATTCGGGTTGTGCATCGTGAACGGCTTGACCGAGAGTCCGAACGCCTGGACGTAGGCGAGCGTGAGCTGGTGCGAGCGCGGGATGCGCATCGCGCCGGCCTCGCCGTAGAGCCCCGGCGCGAAGGGCTCGCGCATCGTGTAGATGCGCCCGCCGGCGCGGCCCCGCGCCTCCAGCACCAGCGGATCGTGGCCCGCGCGCAGCAGTTCGTGGGCGGCGGCGAGACCCGCCATGCCCGCACCGACGACGATCACGCGGTGCCGCTTGCCGTGGCGCGCCGGAAGGCCGTCGCGGACGATGGCGAGGTCGCGCGCGAGAGCGGCGTGATTCATCGCCGGCCGGTCAGACGATCCGGTGGAACCACAGCACGGACAGCGCTGCGGCGGCGATCGTCATGAGCGCCGCGGCCGCGGCGAAGAGCGCGGTGACCTCGATGGTCTTCTTCTCGAACACGAACCGGGTGTTGAGCGCGTCGTAGACCTTCCGCAGCTCATCGGCGGTGCCCGCATAGAAGTACTCGCCGCGCGTCAGGTTGGCGATGTTCTTCAGCGCGTCCTCGTCCAGGCGCACGCGCATCGACCAGCCCTCCGCGGCGATCACCTCGCCCTTCGGCGTGCCGACGCCGACCGTGTAGACGCGCACGCCGCGCTCGGCCGCCATCTTCGCGGACTCGGCCGGGTCGGGTCCGGTGGTCGTCTGCCCGTCGGTCAGGAGCACGATCACGGCCGAGCCGTGCGAGCCGGGTTCGACCGGCGGCGGCGGCTCCTTCAGGGGCTTCGTCGGATCACCGCTGCCCAGCGCGCGTGCGCTGCCCGAGGGCTTCGGCCTCGGATTCTCGCTCCGCAGGTCGAAGACGACGTCGGGCACGATGGTCTTGAGCGACACGAGGATCGCGCTGCCGACCGCGGTGCCGCGCTGCACCTGGAAGCGGTCGATGGCGCCGAGCAGGTCGTCGCGCGACGACGTCGGTGGCTGTACGAGCGACGCCGTGCCGGCGAAGGTCACGATGCCGACCCGGACCGTCGACGGGAGATCCTTGATGAACGCGCGTGCCGCGTCCTGGGCCGCGGCGATGCGGGTCGGCTGCACGTCGGTCGCCCGCATGCTGCCGGAGACGTCGATCGCGGGGATGATCGTCTCCTGTTTTGACGGCAGCAGGATCGTCGTCTCGGGCCGTGCGGTCGCGACGATCATCGTCGCG
>DAOMBL010000545.1:0-2447 GCA_035427325.1 Casimicrobiaceae bacterium | reverse complement strand
GCGACCACGGCGCACATGCTCGCCGGCATCGCATGCTACGCGGTGTCGGTCGTCGTCTGGATCCTGGGACTCTCCCGCGTGCCGGTGTCGGTCGCGTACCCGATGCTGTCGCTGGGCTACGTGATCAACGCGGTCGCGGCGCAGGTCCTGTTCGGCGAAGCCGTGACGCTGCAGCGCTGGCTCGGCATCGGCTTCATCGTCCTGGGAGTCTGGCTGGTCGCGAGGAGCGCGTGATCGTGGCCGGACCGATGCTGCCGTTCGCGCGCCCGTCGCTCGACGAGGCGACGATCGCCGGCGTCGCCGACGTGCTGCGCTCGGGGTGGATCACGAGCGGACCCTGGGTGCAGGACTTCGAGCGCCGGCTCTCGACGCTGTGCGGCGGCAGGCCGGTGCGCGCGGTGAGTTCCGCGACCGCGGCGATCGAGATCGCGCTCGCGATCTGCGGCATCGGCCCGGGCGACGAGGTCGTCACTTCGGCCCAGACGTTCTTCTGCGTCTCCAACGCGATCGAGCGCGCCGGGGCGACGCCGGTGTTCGTCGACTGCGACCTCACCACGCGCAACCTCGACCTCGCCGCGGTCGAGCGTGCGCTGACCTCCCGCACGAAGGCGATCGTGCCGACCCACTGGCCGGGTTCGACGCCCGACCTCGACGCGCTCCTCGCCTGCGCGAAGCGACACGGACTGCGCGTGATCGAGGATGCGGCGCTCACCTTCGGATCGCGGTTCGGCGGCCGGTTCGGCGGCTCGTTCGGCGACCTCACGACCTTCAGCTTCCATCCGAACAAGAACCTCACGACCATCGAGGGCGGCGCGATCGTCGTGAACACGGAGGCCGAGGCGAAGCGCGTCGAGGCGCTGCGCTTCCACGGCATCGAGCGGCTCGCCGACGGCACGCGCGACGTCACGGTCGCCGGAGGCAAGTTCAATCTCCCCGACGTCAACGCGAGGGTCGGCGTCGGCCAGCTCGACCGGCTGGACGCGATGCTCGCGCGCCGGCGCGAACTCGCCCTGCGCTATTTCGAGTGCTGGAGACCGGGCACGCACTGCGTCCTCCCGCCCCGCCCCGCCGCCGACGACGGCGCGACCTGGAACATGTTCTGCGTGCTCCTGCCGCTCGACCGCATGACGATCGACCGCGCCGGATTCCGCGCCGCGATGCAGGACGAGGGCATCGGCACGGGCGTGAGCTACGAGGCGCTCCACCTCACCACGCTCGGCCGGCGGCGCGGCGGCCGCGAAGGCCAGTTCCCCCATGCCGAGCGCATCGCGCGCGAGACCGTGACGCTGCCGCTCTTCGCCGACATGCCCATCGACGAGGTCGACCGCGTGTGCGCCGCCGTCGCGCGCATCCTGGCCTCGCACCGCCGCTGACCTCGCTCGTGGCCGCGCCCCTCCTCTCGGTCGTCATTCCGGTCTACAACGAGGAGCCGACGCTGCCCGCGCTGTTCGCGCGACTCTACCCCGCGCTCGACGCGCTGGGCGCGACCTACGAGGTCCTGTTCGTCGACGACGGAAGCCGCGACCGCTCCGCGGCCCTCCTCGCCGACCAGTTCCGCGCGCGGCCCGACGTCACCCGCGTCGTGCTGTTCAACGCGAACGTGGGACAGCACACCGCGATCATCGCCGGATTCGAGCGCGTGCGCGGCAAGCGCGTCGTCACGCTCGACGCCGACCTGCAGAACCCGCCCGAGGAGATCGGCAAGCTGCTGGCCGCGATGGACGCCGGCGCCGATTTCGTCGGCGGCGTGCGCCGCGTGCGCGAGGACGCGTGGTGGCGGCGCACGGCGTCGCGGCTCATGAACGCGCTGCGCGAGCGCATCACCCGCATCCGCATGACCGACCAGGGGTGCATGCTGCGCGCCTACAGCCGCGAGATCGTCGACTCGGTCGCGGCGAGTCGCGAGGTATCGACGTTCATTCCCGCGCTCGCGTACACGTTCGCGCACCACCCGGCCGAGGTCGAGGTCGCGCACGAGGAACGCGCGGCCGGCGAGTCCAAGTACCCGCTCTACCGGCTCGTGCGCCTCAACTTCGACCTCGTGACCGGGTTCTCGCTGGTGCCGCTGCAGTTCTTCTCGCTCGCGGGCATGCTGGTGTCGATCGGCTCGCTGGCGCTCTACCTGGTCGTGATGGTCCACGGGCTCCTGACGGGCGAGTTCGTGCAGTCGCTGCGTTCGCTCTGGGACCGCGACATCCTCGAGTTCTTCCTGATCGGCCTCGTGCTGTTCGGCCTCGGGGTCGTCGGCGAGTACGTCGGACGCATCTACCAGCAGGTGCGCGAGCGGCCGCGCTACGCGATCCGCGCCGTGCTCGAGCGCGACGAGGATCCGGGAGACTAGCGCGCATGGGCGCGGAGGCCGATACGCTCGCGGCACGCGTCGCGCGGCTCATTCGCGACCCCGCCACCTCGTTGCTGGAGGCCGAGGCGCGCACCCTCACCGGAAC
>DAOMBL010000544.1:0-2469 GCA_035427325.1 Casimicrobiaceae bacterium | reverse complement strand
GCCCGAGCAGGAAGTTG
The DNA here is from genome assembly GCA_035427325.1 of Casimicrobiaceae bacterium. GTDB lineage: Bacteria > Pseudomonadota > Gammaproteobacteria > Burkholderiales > Casimicrobiaceae > VBCG01. Next base: position 2,452 of record DAOMBL010000544.1, on the reverse strand, counting down.
CCGGCCTGCCGGTGCTGCGGCGTCAGGTAGCGACGCGCGATGCGCGGCGCGGCCTCGCTGAATCCCGCGAGGATGTCCGCCCGCCTCATGATGTCCCTGCCGAACCGCAACCCGACCCCGCTCCGCCGCCGTCGGCGTTTGACTTCCATTTTACCTACCGGGTAACGTCGCGGACATGCCGACGCTGGACGAACTCAATCGCGCTTCGCCCGACGAGTTCTCGCGCACCTTCGGGCCGGTCTACGAGCGTTCGCCCTGGATCGCCGAGCGCGCCTACGCGCGGCGCCCGTTCGCGTCGCGGCTCGACGTCCAGCTGGCGCTCTGCGCCGTCGTGCAGTCCGCGACCGAAGCGGAGCAGGTCGAGCTGATTCGCGCGCACCCGGAACTCGCGTGCCGGGAGGCGCTCGAGGGGACGCTCACCCGCGAATCCGAGCATTAGCAGGCCGCCGCGGGCCTCGGTACACTCGACGACGAGAAGGCCGCCGAATTGCGCCGGCTCAACGCCGACTACCTGAAGACATTCGGCTTCCCGTTCGTGATCTGCGCGCGGCAGAACCGCAAGGCCGCGATCTTCGGAACGCTGCGCGCGCGCCTCGCCAATTCGCGCGAACAGGAGATCGCCAACGCCATCGCCCAGATCGGCGAGATCGCGCGCCTCAGGCTCGCCGACCTCGTTTCCTGACGATGGCGAAGCTCTCCACGCACGTCCTCGACACCTGGCAGGGGCGGCCGGCGTCCGGCGTGCGGATCGACCTCTACGCCCTCGAACCCGCCGGCGCGCGGCTCCTCGCCACGACGCGCACCAACACGGACGGCCGGACCGACGCACCGCTCCTCGAAGGCGACGCGGTGAAGCGCGGCCGCTACCGGCTCGTCTTCCACGTCGGCGAGCACTACCGCTCCGCCGGCGTCGCCCTGCCCGAGCCGCCCTTCGTCGACGCCGTGCCGATCGAGTTCGGCATCGCCGAGGAAGGCGGGAACTACCACGTGCCGCTCGTCTGCACGCCCTGGGCCTACTCGACCTACCGCGGCAGTTGATGGAAGCCTACGTCGTCGAGTGGCTGGGCTTCCTCGGCCGCTGGTTCCACATGATCTCCGGCATCGCGTGGATCGGCGCGTCGTTCTACTTCATCTGGCTCGACGGACACCTGCTCGCTCCGCACGACGGGGACGAGGGGCGCAGGCTCGGCCTGTCCGGCGAGGTGTGGGCGCTCCACGGAGGCGGCTTCTACCGCGCGCAGAAATTCGCGGTCGCACCGCCGCACCTGCCCGAGCCGCTGCACTGGTTCAAGTGGGAGGCGTACACCACGTGGCTGTCGGGCATGTTCCTGCTCGGACTCGTCTACTACTGGGGCGCCGAGGTCGCCCTGATCGATCGCTCGGTCGCCGATCTCGGCCGGGGCGCGGCCATCGCGATCGGCCTCGCGTTCCTCGCCGGAGGCTGGCTCGTCTACGACCTCCTGTGCCGATCCCGGCTCGGTTCGCGCGAAGGCGCGCTCGCCGCGGTGATGCTCGTCCTGTGCACGATCGCGGCCTACGCGCTCACCCATCTCTTCTCCGGGCGCGGAGCCTACATCCACTTCGGCGCGATGCTCGGCACGATCATGGCCGCGAACGTGTACTTCGTGATCATGCCGGGCCAGCGCGAGATGGTGAAGGCGAAGATCGCCGGCCGCCTGCCCGATCCGTCGCACGGCGCCCGCGGCAAGCAGCGCAGCGTCCACAACACCTACTTCACGCTGCCGGTGCTGTTCACGATGATCAGCAACCACTATGCGACCTTCACCCACGCGGCGCACGCATGGGCGGTGCTGGTCGCGATCTCGCTGGCCGGCGTGCTCATCCGGCTGTTCTTCACGAGCCGGCACCGCGGGCGGGCGAAGCCGTGGCTCGCGGCCACCGGCATCGCGATCCTCGCCGCGACGTTCGTCGCGCTGTTCCCGCGCGCCACGCCACCGCCCGCGGGGGGCGCGAGTTTCGCGCAGGTGCAGGGCATCGTCACGGAGCGCTGCGCCGGTTGCCATGCGGAGCGGCCGAGCTACGCGGGCTTCGCCTCCGCGCCGAAGGGCGTCCTGCTCGACACGCCCGCGCGCATCGTGGCCCAGGCCCCGACGATCCACCAGCAGTCGGTCGTGCTGAAGGCGATGCCGATCGGCAATCTCACGCAGATGACCGATGCGGAACGGGCGACGATCGACGCGTGGTTTCGCGCAGGGGCGGCCGGCCGGTAGCCACGTCGGGCTGAAGGCCGAGCCGTCGGGCCCAAGCTGTCGGGCTGAAGCCCGACCCACAGCGGAAGGGTTGTGGGTCGGCCTTGTGGGTCGGCCTTCAGGCCGACGGGGTCGGCCGCATTGGAGCGAAAGGCGTCGGGCCCGACCCACAGGCATGTCGCCGCAGCCCGTCGGGCTGAAGCCCGACCCACAGGCATGTCGCCGCATCCCGTCGGGCTGAA
>DAOMBL010000543.1:0-2477 GCA_035427325.1 Casimicrobiaceae bacterium | reverse complement strand
CTCGCGCGTCACCGGCCCGAAGATGCGCGTGCCGATCGGCTCCAGCTTGGGATTGAGCAGGACCGCCGCGTTGCCGTCGAAGCGCACGCGGGCGCCATCGTCGCGGCGCACGCCCTGGCGCGTCCGCACGACCACGGCGTTGTAGATCTCGCCCTTCTTGACGCGACCGCGCGGCGCGGCGTCCTTGACGCTGACCTTGATCACGTCGCCGATGTGCGCATAGCGGCGCTTGCTGCCGCCGAGCACCTTGATACACATGACCGAACGCGCGCCCGTGTTGTCGGCGACGTCCAGCACCGTCTGCATCTGGATCATGACTGAAACGCTCTCCAACTTGAACCGCGTTCACGGCGCCGGGGCCGGTTCGCCCGGCCCGGCCCGCGGATCACGCCGCGCGGCCAGTTTTGGACCCCGTACGGGGAGGATTCCGCCCGGGACCGTCGATCCGGCGCCCGTGCGCGGAGAATCTGCAATTATGGCAGGCGCCAGCCAGTTCCGCAAGCCCTCGCGACGCCGCGGGCCGTCGATCGGCCCTCGGGCCCCGCGATGTCCCGCGGCGGCGGACGGCCCCGCGTGCCCGATGCTCCGGAAGACCGGGCCGCCTGCCGGCGGACCTGCCCTCCACCCGGCTACCCGGCCCGCACCTTCTCCAGCACCTTCGACACGCGATACGCCTTGGTCTTCGAGAGCTTGCGGGTCGCCTCGATCTCGACCAGGTCGCCCGCCTTGCACTCGTTGCCCTCGTCGTGCGCGTGGTACTTGTGCGATCGCGTGATGATCTTGCCGTACAGCGGATGGCGGACGCGGCGCTCGACCAGCACCGTGACCGTCTTGTTCATCTTGTCGCTGACGACGCGGCCGGTCAGCGTGTGGCTGGCCTTCGGTGCCGCGTCCTGCGTCGCCTGGTCGTTCATGCCTGGCCCGCCTTCTGTCCGATGAGGGTCTTCACCCGGGCGATGCCGCGCCGGACGTCCTTGAGCTTCGCCGGGTTCTGGAGCTGCTGCGTCGCCTTCTGCATCCGCAGGCCGAACTGCTCCTTGTAGAGGGCGTTGAGTTCGGTGGCGAGTTCCGCCGCCGACTTGCCCTTCAGGGCCTTCTTCGCTTCCGATCGCTTCACGTCGGCCTCCGTCAGCTCACCAGGCGGTGGACGAACGCGGTCCGGAGCGGCAGCTTGGCCGCCGCGAGCGCGAACGCTTCCCGGGCCAGCGCCTCGTCGACGCCGTCCATCTCGTAGAGCACCTTGCCGGGCTGGATCTCGGCGACCCAGTACTCCGGGTTGCCCTTGCCGTTGCCCATGCGGACTTCGGCCGGCTTCTTCGACACCGGCTTGTCCGGGAAGATGCGGATCCAGATGCGGCCGCCGCGCTTGATGTGGCGCGTCATCGCCCGCCGCGCCGCCTCGATCTGGCGCGCGGTGAGGCGCCCGCGGGTCGTCGCCTTGAGGCCGTATTCGCCGAACGAGACCTTGGCGCCGACCGTCGCGAGCCCGGTGTTGCGGCCCTTCTGTTCCTTCCGGTATTTCCTTCTAGCTGGCTGCAGCATTCTTCGCTCCTGCGCGGCGCGGCCGCTTCGGCGCTTCGGGGGCCGGCGCCGGCGCTGCCGCCGGCTCCGCGTTGTGCGCCATCACCTCGCCCTTGAACACCCAGACCTTGATGCCGATCTTGCCGTAGGTCGTGCGCGCCTCGGCGAACCCGTAGTCGATGTCCGCGCGCAGCGTGTGCAGCGGCACGCGTCCCTCCCGATACCACTCGCTCCGCGCGATCTCCGCGCCGTTGAGGCGGCCGGCGCTCATCACCTTGATGCCCTGCGCGCCCAGGCGCATGGCGTTCTGCATCGCGCGCTTCATCGCGCGGCGGAACATGATCCGCTTCTCGAGCTGCTGCGCGACCGACTCGGCGACGAGCTGGGCGTCGACCTCGGGCTTGCGGATCTCCTCGATGTTGAGGCCCACTTCCCCGCCCATCATGCGGCGAAGGTCGGCGCGCAGCGTCTCGATGTCCTCGCCCTTCTTGCCGATCACCACGCCCGGGCGGGCGCTGTGCACCGTGATGCGCGCGTTCTTCGCCGGCCGCTCGATCGTGATGCGCGCGACCGAGGCGTGCGCGAGCTTGCTTTTCAGGTACTCGCGGACGCGGATGTCCTCGCCCAGCGTGGCGACGAAATTCTTCGTGTTGGCGTACCAGCGCGACGACCAGTTGCGGTTGACCGCGAGGCGAAAGCCGGTCGGATGGATTTTCTGACCCATGGCGGTCCCTTACTTGGCTTTCCCGTCGCCGACGACGACGTGGATGTGGCAGGTCTGCTTGCCGATGGTGTTGCCGCGACCCTTGGCGCGTGCGCTCATGCGCTTCAGCGTCTCGGCCCGGTCGACGTAGATCGTCGTGACCTTGAGTTCGTCGATGTCCGCGCCGTCGTTGTGCTCGGCGTTGGCGATCGCGCTCTCGAGGACCTTCCGGATGATCCTCGCCCCCTTCTTC
>DAOMBL010000542.1:1370-2482 GCA_035427325.1 Casimicrobiaceae bacterium | reverse complement strand
AGGTGTACTTGTCGCCGCCGGCGAGGTTCGACGCGGAACCGACCGCATCGCGGAACGGCCCGTAGAACGCGGACGCGTATTTCGCCGAGTACGCGAGGATGCGCGTGCGCTGGCGTCCCGCGGCGTCGAGCGCACGGCGCAGGGCACCCACGCGACCATCCATCATGTCGGACGGCGCGACGAAGTCGGCGCCGGCCGCGGCATGGCAGAGCGCCTGCTTCACGAGCGCCTCGACCGTCTCGTCGTTCAACACGTAGCCGGACGCGTCGATGAGTCCGTCCTGCCCGTGGCTCGTGTAGGGATCGAGCGCGACGTCGGTGATCACGCCGAGCGAGGGAAATCGCTCCTTGAGGGCACGCACGGTTCTCGGCACCAGGTCGTCGTGACGCCAGGCCTGCGCCGCGTCGGCCGACTTCAGCGACGGATCGATCACCGGGAACAGCGCGATCGCCGGTATGCCGAGTTCGAGGCATGCCTCGGCGTCGCGCGCGAGTCGGTCGATGCTCTTGCGCGACACCCCGGGCAGCGACTCGACGGCCTCCTCGCGACCCTGGCCGTCGAGGACGAACACCGGCAGGATGAAGTCGGCGGGCGAGAGCGAGTGCTCGCGCACCATCCGGCGCGAGAACTCGTCGCGCCGCATGCGGCGCATGCGCGTGTCGGGAAAGCGGGCGTCCGTCATGGGTGCAATGCAGGGCGATGAGGCGACGATGGTAACGCGATCGACGCGCGGCGGCCGACACCCATGAGAAGCGCATGGTTATCGACGTTGATCGAGCGAACGAATCTGCGGAACTCCCGCGCGCTCCCCGGGTCTCAATGAACGGACGGTGACGTCCCCCGCTTCCCTCCCTGAGCGGGTTCCCGCCGCGACCGGCAAGCCGCGGCGGGTGTTCCAAGGCCCCGGGTCACTCCCCTTGACTCCGGGGCCTTTTCTATGGGGCGCACGGATCCGCTCACGCGTGCGTCAGGCCGCGAGCCAGCGCGCCAGCACCGCGTCCGCTTCGGCGAGTCCCGTTCGCGCGCTCGCGGAGAACGTGATCACCTCGACGGCGGCTCCGCGTTCGCCGAAGCGCTCGACGAGTTCCCGGCGGATCGCCGCGCTCGAACGC
>DAOMBL010000542.1:0-1360 GCA_035427325.1 Casimicrobiaceae bacterium | reverse complement strand
GGACCGGGCGCCCGGACGGCAGGTAGCCGGCGAGGAGCGCAGGGTCCATCGGCTTCAGGCCGGGGCGCGCGTCGACGACGAGCACGAGCCCGACGAGCGTGGGCCGCGTCGCGACGTAGGTGGCGAGCACCTGCTGCCACGAGCGCTTCACCGACTTCGGCACGGCCGCGTAGCCATAGCCAGGCAGGTCGGCGACGATCGCACCGGAAGGCAGGCCGAACAGGACGATTTGCTGCGTCCGCCCCGGGGTGCGACTCGCGAAGGCGAGGCGGTTCCGTCCGGCGAGCGCGTTGATCGCGCTCGACTTCCCCGCGTTCGACCGTCCGGCGAACGCCACCTCGGGCGGGCCGGGCGGAGGCAGTTGCTCGAGGGCGGCGGCGGCGATGAGAAACGCCGCGCCGCGCAACGTCCGGGGATCCGGCACGGCCGTCGGCGCCTTCTCGGCTACAATAGCGTGCTCGGTCATGCGGTGATCCTGCGTGTGACCCGGCCCGCGTCCTCGCCGGACCGCGGGCCTTCGACCTGTGAGGGGAGGAGTCCGGACATGAAACGCACGCTGCTCCTGGCCGTCGCGATCGGCCTGCCGGCGTTCGCCGTCGCGCAAGCGCCCGCCAAGCCCGATCTCGCCAAGGCGCGCGACACGGTCAACCAGGTGTGCGCGGCCTGCCACGGTGCGGACGGCACCAGCCCCACGCCCGCCAACCCCTCGCTCGCCGGCATGCCGGCCGACTATATCACCGCGCAACTCGCGCACTTCAAGAGCGGCGTGCGCCAGAACGCGATCATGCAGGGCTTCGCCGCGACGCTGTCGGACGCGGACATGGTATCGCTCGGCGCCTTCTTCGCGTCGCAGCCCCCCAAGCCGAACACCGCGAAGGACGCTTCGCTCGTGCGCCTCGGCCAGAAACTGTGGCGCGCGGGAGACGCGGCCACCGGCGTGCCCGCGTGCAGTGCCTGTCACGGCCCGACCGGCGCGGGCATCCCGAGACTCTACCCGCGCATCGGCGGCCAGTGGTCGGACTACACGCTCGCGCAGCTCAAGGCGTTCAAGTCGGGCGAGCGCGGCATGGACAAGGGCGGCAAGGACGTGCAGGGCCGCATCATGCACGGCGTCGCGCAGGGTCTGGGCGACGAGCAGATGCGCGCCCTCGCCGAGTACGCGCAGGGCCTGCGCTGAACGCGCACGCCCGCTTCCCCGCTTCCGAAGCAGACGGGCCGGCATGGACGCCGTCGTTCGCTCGCTCGCCGTCTATCCGCTGAAAGGCGCTGCCGGCATACCGGTCGACGCCGCAGTGGTGCATATCACGGGCCTGGCGTCCGACGGCGTCGCCGACCGCTCGTGGATGGCGGTCGATCCCGC
>DAOMBL010000541.1:0-2483 GCA_035427325.1 Casimicrobiaceae bacterium | reverse complement strand
TCGGCGCGGCACGCGTCCCGGAGCGCCCCGCACACCGCGCCCGACATGCCCGACGTGACGCCGCGCACGAGGTCGGTCATCGCCTCGCCCAGCGCGTCGGCGGCACTCGGGGCGGCACCGGAGGTCGCCGCGGGGGGGGCGGCCTTCGCCCCGGCGAACCGGGCCATGCAGGCCGCGTAAGCGCGCTCGATCTGCGCGTCGCGCGAGTGGTAGTGCCGCCACGCGAGCACTCCGACAACAGCGAGTCCCAGGACGATCGCGACGACGACGCGCATGTCCGGCGCGCTCTCAGCGAACGATGATCCGCGGCTTTCCGGCCACGATCTCGCCGACGATCGCGGCGTGCTCGAAGCCTTCGCGCTGGAACACGTCCATGACCGCAGGGGCGTCGCCGGAAGCGCAAGCGACGAGCAGTCCGCCCGAGGTCTGCGGATCGGTGACGAGCGTGCGCACGACGTCGGGCTCGCCGACCTCGATCGCGACGTCGCCGCCGTACGCCTTCCAGTTGCGTCCAGACGCGCCGGTGAGTATGCCCTCGCGCGCGAGCGCCTCGGCGCCCGGCAGCACGGGGAGGCTCGCGGCGTCCAGCGTGGCGGCGACCGAGGAGGCGCGGCAGATCTCGAGCAGGTGGCCGGCGAGCCCGAAGCCGGTGACGTCGGTCAGCGCGTGGACACCGGGCATCCCACCGAGCGCGACACCCGGCGTGTTGAGTTTCGTCGTGCTGGCGATCATCGCCGCGTAACCCGCATCGTCGAGACGGCCCTTCTTCAGCGCGGCGCTGCAGATGCCGACGCCGAGCGGCTTGCCGAGCACGAGGCGGTCACCGGGTCTTGCCCCTGCGTTGCGCTTGAGGTTCGCGGGGTCGACGAGGCCGATCGCGACCAGCCCGTAGATCGGCTCGACCGAGTCGATGGTGTGGCCGCCCGCGATCGGGATGCCGGCGCGGCGGCACGCCGCCTCGCCGCCGTCGAGGATGCGCCGGCTCGTGTCGACCGGCAGCCGGTCGACCGGCATGCCGACGAGCGCGAGCGCGAACAGCGGCGTGCCGCCCATCGCGTAGACGTCCGAGATCGCGTTGGTCGCGGCGATCGCCCCGAAGTCGAACGGGTCGTCGACGATCGGCATGAAGAAGTCCGTGGTCGCGACGATCGCCTGTCGCTCGTTGATCCGGTAGACGGCCGCGTCGTCCGCCGTCTCGATGCCGACGAGGAGCGACGGCGGCAGGATGGTCGCGCCGGTCTGCGTCCTCGCGAGAATCTGCTGCAGCACGCCGGGCGCGATCTTGCAGCCGCAACCGCCGCCGTGGCTGAACTCGGTGAGGCGCAGGGGGACGGGGTCGGGGGCGTTCATGGCTTCGCAGGCGAAGGTGTTCGACGAGCGGGGATTCTAGCGCCGCGCCGCCTGGCGGCGATCGCGGCGTCGACCGCGGCTTCGAGCGAGCGCGCTTCCGCCTCGGGCGTCATCCGCGCTCCCGCACGCGCGCACTCGCGTGCACGTGCCGCGAGCCATCGCCGGTCCCGCGCGGCCCGGGCGACGAGATCCGCGAGCGCGGAAGCGTCGCCCACGGGGAAAAGGGCGCCGTAATCGGCGCCGACGAGCCCGATGTTGCCCGGGATGCGCGTCGCGATCACCGGCGTTCCCGAGGTCAGCGCTTCGACGACGACGTTCGCGCCGCCCTCCAACCGCGAGGTCACGATGAGCGCGTGCGTGCGCCGGATCGCCTGGCGGGTCCACGCGTGCGGCCGCCCCCCGAGCCAGCGCACCCGGGGATCGGCCGCCGCCGCGCGTCGCACTGCGTCCGCGAGCGGCGCCTCGAGCGCGGCGCCGACGATCGTGAGCGTCGCTGCGTGGTCGTGCGGCAGCCGCCGCCACGCCTCGAGCGCCGTGACCGGGTCCTTTTCGCCGCGCAGGTGCGCGACGAGCAGCGCGTGGAACCGCGACGCCGCCTTGCGTGTGCAGGGCGCGAGCGCGCGCGCGGACTGCACGACGACCGATGTCCGCGCACGTTCGGCGGCACCCAGCGAAGCCAGAGCTTCGGGCTGGAGGACGATCAGGCGATCGGCCTCCGCGATCGATGCCGCGGCGTCGCGGTCGCCGGCCGGAAGGTCCCGATAGAGATCGGTTCCGGTCAGCACGACGATCGTCGCGCGGTCGGGGTGCGCTGTGCGCCAGCGCGCGATGGCGTCGCGGCTGCGCCTGGCGTGGAGCGCAACGAGCGCGGTCGCATCGCCGGGGAGCGGCGCATCGGGCGGTGCGACCGTCACGCGATAGCGCGCGGCGAGCATGCGCGCCCAGCGGGCGGCGGTTCGCCAGTTCCCGTTGTTGGCGCCGGCGAGATACGGCGTGACGAGGATCAGCGATTCGGACGGACGCGCGCGCATGCCGGATGCGCTCGGGGGCGCACGGGAGTATACGCGGCGCGGCCGCGCCCGACGGCAGTCGATGCGCCGGTGTTCCCGCGTGTCGCGACGACCGGTTCCCCG
>DAOMBL010000540.1:0-2491 GCA_035427325.1 Casimicrobiaceae bacterium | reverse complement strand
GTCGGACGCGAGCGTGCCGTAGACCTCGTCGGTCGACACCTGGAGGAAGCGGAACGCGTCGCGCTCGCCCGCGGGCAGCGCCGACCAGTGCGCGCGCACCGCCTCGAGGAGTTCGAAGGTCCCGAGCACGTTGGTCTGCACGAACGCGTCGGGCCCGTGGATCGAGCGGTCGACGTGCGTCTCGGCCGCGAAGTTCACGATCGCCCGGGGCCTGTGCTCCCGAAGGAGCTTCGTCACCAGCGCGCGGTCGCCGATGTCGCCGCGCACGAACACGTGGCGCGCGTCGTCGCGCAGCGACGCGAGGTTCCCGAGGTTGCCCGAATAGGTGAGCTTGTCGAGGTTGACGACCGCCTCGCCGGTCGCGGCGAGCCAGTCGAGCGTGAAGTTCGAGCCGATGAAGCCGGCTCCGCCGGTGACGAGGATCATCGCGTCGTGGCGTCGCGCCCGCGCGACGCGTTGCGTGGTGGAAATGCGAATTCTAGCATCCGCGCGCGGTTGTCCCGCTGTCGCCGCGTGGCGACAGCGCTCAGTTCCGGTAGTACCCGCGGTACCACCGCACGAAGCGCGCGAGGCCTTCGTCGAGCGGCGTCTTCGGGGCGAATCCGGTCAGCGCGGCCAGCCGGTCGATCGACGCGAAGGTCGTGGGCACGTCGCCGGACTGCATCGGCTGCAGGTCGCGAACGGCCTTCCGTCCGAGCAGCCGTTCGAGCGCCGCGATGAAGGTCCCGAGTTCGACCGGTTCGTGGTTGCCGATGTTGTAGATCGCCCAGGGCGCCCCGGTCGCAGGGTGCGCCGCGGGGGGCCGGTCGAGCACGCGGACGACGCCCTCGACGATGTCGTCGACGTAGGTGAAGTCGCGCTGCATCCGCCCGTGGTTGAACACGCGGATCGGTTCTCCGGCGAGGATCGCGCGCGTGAACAGCATCGGCGCCATGTCCGGACGCCCCCACGGTCCGTAGACGGTGAAGAAGCGCAGCCCGGTCGACGGCAGGCCGTAGAGATGCGCGTAGCTGTGCGCGATGACCTCGCCGGCCTTCTTGGTCGCCGCGTAGAGGCTCACCGGGTGGTCGGTCGGCTGGTCCTCGGAGAACGGCAGCGAGTGGTTCGCCCCGTACACCGACGAACTCGACGCGTACACGAGGTGACGCGGCTTCGCGCGCCGGCAACCTTCGAGCACGTGGCCGAACGCCACGACGTTCGCGCGCAGGTACGCGGCCGGGTTCTCGAGCGAATAGCGCACGCCCGCCTGCGCGGCCAGGTGCACGACGGCGTCGAACCGGCCGTCGCGGAAGAGCCGCGCGGTCGCGTCGGCGTCGGCGAGGTCGAGGCGCTCGAACGCGAAACCCGCGCGGGGGGCGAGCTGCGCGATCCGCGCCTCCTTGAGCGACACGTCGTAGTACGGGTCGAGGTTGTCGACGCCGACGACCTCGTCCCCGCGGTCGAGCAGCGCGCCGGCCGCATGCATGCCGATGAACCCGGCCGCGCCGGTGACGAGCACGCGGCGGCTCATGGCGTCCCGCCGCGCGCGAGCGCGCGGAGCTTCGCGTACTTGAGGAAGCTCGCGAACGCGCCGATCGCGATGTGGGCGAAGCCCGCCGCCCCGTCGAGGAACCCGAGCTTCAGCACGTAGAAGCGCAGGAAGCGCGCCGCGGGCGAGAACGCGAGGCGCGCGAAGCCGGCGCGCTCGCCGCGCGCGTGCATCGCCTCGGCCTGCAGGGTCGTGTAGCGGTTCTGTTTCGCGACGTAGTCCTCGATCGATTCGGCGGACGCATGCAGGAGGTCGCCCCCGATCCGGGCGACCCGGGCGTCGGAGACGACGTGCTCGTGCACCGGATCGTCGCTCCACCGCGCGCGCCGGCGGTCGAAGAGCCGGAGGTTCCAGTCCGGGTAGCCCTCGCCGTGCGCGAGCCAGCGCCCGAGGAAGCGGTTGCGGCGCGCGATCGCGTAGGCGCCCTCCGGCGGGGCTCCCGACGCGAACGCGGCGCGGATCGAAGCCTCGAGTTCCGGCGTCGCGCGCTCGTCGGCGTCGAGGCACAGCACCCAGTCGTGCGTCGCGGCGGCGACCGCGAAGTTCTTCTGCGGACCGAAGCCGCGCCACGCCTCGACCAGCACGCGGGCCCCGGAACGGCGCGCGATTTCCACGGTATCATCGCGGCTGCCCGAATCGACCACGACGATGTCCGACGCGAATGCGGCCGACGCCAGGCATTCCGCGAGGCTTCCAGCCGCGTCGCGCGTGATCACCACCAGCGAAAGAGGCAGCGTGCCGGCCATGGCAGGGTCGCCTCCGCGATCTCCCGGTCGTTCTTGACGCCGCGATTCTACGATGGCGGCGGCGAACGGGCCGGAGCCCGACCTCCCCGACCGATGACCGCCGCCGCCGCGTCCTCGAGTCCCGCCGCCGGAACCACGCGATGAAGGCGGTCCTCATCGTGCGCCCGTCGTCGCTCGGCGACGTCGTCTGGGCGCTGGCGGTCGCGCGCGACATCGC
>DAOMBL010000539.1:0-2498 GCA_035427325.1 Casimicrobiaceae bacterium | reverse complement strand
TGCGCGCGCACCCCGGCGGGTGCGTGCTGCCGACGCCGCTCTTCGGCCGTTCGCTGGAATTGTTCGCGCTGCTCCGTCCGCAGGTGGCGCTCGCGCCCGGGATGCGCGAGGCGCTCGCCGCGCAGATCGACGGCGCGCGCTGGCTCGTGGACGGCGTGGCGGAGGCCCTGCGCGACGACCTCGCACGGGCGACCGGGCACGCGGAGGGCGAACCGCTGCCGCCGGTCCCGCTCCTGTGCCACGACGGCATGGGCATGAGCGGTCCGTCGCAGGCGCTCCTCGCGCAGGCGTCGCGCGCCGGACATCCGGTGCTCCTGACCGGGCACGTGCCGCGCGGCAGCCCCGGCGATGCGCTGCTCGCGGGCGGGCGCGCCGACTGGATTCGCCTGCCGACGCACCCGACGCGCAACGACAACGTCGCGTTCGTGCGCGCGTGCGCGCCGCGGCTCGTGCTCGGACACTCGTGCGAACCGGACGGCCTCGCGCGTCTTCGCCGGCACATCGCGCTCCTCGATGACCGCGCGTCGACCGGCGACGTCGTGGACCTCTGATGCGCATCCTCGCGTGCAACGACGACGGTGTCGACGCTCCGGGCCTGCGGCTGCTCGCCCGGGCCGCGGGCGAGTTGGATGCGGAGGTCTGGACCGTCGCGCCCGAGGCGAAGTGGACGGCAGCGAGCCATCGCATTTCATTCGACCGCGACCTCGTGCTGACGCGGCGCGCGGAGCGGGAATACGCGTGTTCCGGCACGCCGGTCGACGCCGTGGTCGCGGCGATGACCGTGCTCGGCGTGCGGCCCGATCTCGCGCTCGCCGGAATCAACGACAAGCGCAACGTGGGCGAGGACGTCGCGTACTCGGGCACGCTCGCGATCTGCCGCGAAGCGGCCATCTGGGGCGTGCCGGCGATCGCGCTGTCGGCGGATGCGCGTCCCGCCGAACCCGCGCCGGTCGCGCGGCTGCTGGAGGTGCTGTGGCGGCGGCGCGACGACTGGATCGCCGACGGTGCCTTCCTCGCCGTCAACCTGCCCGCGACGCTGCCGGCGCCGATCGTGCAGGCGACGATCGCGCGCGACAAGATCGCCGGTGCCGCCGACGTGGTGGAGCAGCACGACGACCGGATCGTCGACCGGTTGCGCCGGGGCCGGCCGGGCCAGGCGCGGCCGGGCGACGAGAACGCACGGCTCGCGCAGGGCGCGATCGTGGTCGTGCGTCATGCCTGGAACGCGCACCTGCCGCTGCCGGATGCCACGGTCGCGGCATGGGGGATCGGCGGCTGAGGCTCCCGAGGGACGGGCGAAACGTCCGGGCGCATTCTCGCCTCGGCTGCGAACGGGGCCCGCGGGTTGCGCGAAGGCCGGTCAGGGGTTTCTCCCGGTCCCCGGTTCGGCTGGCGGCGGACCTCGAATCCCGGTAAAATGCTCGGCTACTCCACGTCCGGGAGCGCCTTGCGGGCGCCCCACCAAGCGATTGGATCGCCCCACACGCCCGGCGCCGGGAATGCGCCGCACTCCCAGAGGCCCGGCCCCTTGACGGGCACCGTCAGCCGCTCTCCGATCGAACGTCGCCGCTCGCGGATCGCCCGCGTCGGCGGCATCGCCATCGGCGGTGGTCATCCGATCGTGGTCCAGTCGATGACCAACACCGACACCACCGATGTCGCCGCCACGGTCGCGCAGGTGAAGGCGCTCGCCGACGCGGGCTCGGAACTGGTGCGCATCGCGGTCAACACGGCCGAGGCCGCTGCGGCGGTGCCCGCGATCCGCGAACGGCTGGACGCAATGGGCTGCAAGGTGCCGCTCGTCGGCGACTTCCACTTCAACGGCCACCGGCTGCTGTCGAACCACCCGGAGTGCGCGCAGGCGCTCGCCAAGTACCGCATCAATCCGGGCAACGTCGGCCGCGGCACGCGCCACGACCCGCAGTTCGCCGTGATGATCGAGCGCGCGATCGACTACGGCAAGCCGGTGCGCATCGGCGTCAACTGGGGCAGCCTCGATCCGGACCTGCTCGCCTCGATGATGGACGAGAACGCGCGCTCGACGCATCCGCTCGACGCCTCGCACGTCATGCGCGAGGCGCTGGTCGTCTCCGCGCTGCGCAGCGCGCAGTTCGCCGAGGCGCTCGGATTGCCCGGCGACCGCATCGTCCTCGCCTGCAAGGTGTCGAACGTGCAGGACCTCATCGCGGTCTACACGGAGCTCGCGGCGCGCTGCGACTACCCGCTGCACCTCGGCCTCACCGAGGCCGGCATGGGCAGCAAGGGCATCGTCGCCTCGACTGCGGCGCTCGCGGTGCTGCTGCAGCAGGGCATCGGGGACACCATCCGCATCTCGCTCACGCCGGAGGTGAACGGCGACCGCACGCGGGAGGTGATCGTCGCGCAGGAGATCCTGCAGACAATGGGCCTGCGCTCGTTCACGCCGATGGTGAGCGCGTGTCCGGGCTGCGGCCGCACGTCGAGCCTCGTGTTCCAGGAACTCGCGGACAGGATCCAGA
>DAOMBL010000538.1:0-2501 GCA_035427325.1 Casimicrobiaceae bacterium | reverse complement strand
CGGGACGATCCTCGGCGAGCCGCTCGCGGCGTTGCCCTACGCGGAGCGCCTCGTGCGCATTTCGGCGCGCGGCATCGCCCTCTGGGACACGATCGTCTCCTGCGAGCGCGAGGGGTCGAGCGACGGTTCGATCCGTCGCGCGGAGCGCGCCGAGGCCGCCCGGGTCCGTCGCGCGTCTCCCGCGATCGAACTGGTCGCGTTCAACGGCGGCACGGCAGCGCGCGCGGCGCCGCGCTGGCGCGACGCGGGCTACGAGACGGTCGTGCTGCCGTCGACCAGCCCGGCGTACACTCGTCCGTTCGCCGAGAAACTCTCGGCGTGGCGGGTGCTCGAGCGCTGGCTCGCGGAAGGGCGCGCGCGGCCGCGTGGGCCGCCCTGAGGCGCGGGAGGGAGCGATGGAACTGGGCCTGAAGGACCGTGGCGTGCTCGTGACCGGCGGCAGCAAGGGCATCGGGCTCGCCTGCGTGCGCGCGTTCGCGGCGGAGGGCGCCCGCGTCGTGATGGTGTCGCGCTCGCAGGCGAACCTCGACGCCGCGCGCTCGGCACTGCCGGCGTACGCCCATGCGCCGGTGGCGGTCGCCGCGAACCTCGCGCGCGCGGAGGACGCCCGGCGCGCGGTCGACGCCGCGACGCGCCCGCTGGGGGCGATCGACGTGCTCGTGAACAGTGCGGGAGCCGCGAAGCGCCATCCGCCCGACGAACTCTCCGCGGAGGCGTGGCACGACGCGATGGACGCGACGTTCTTCAGCTATGTCCACGTCGTCGATCCCGTCGTGCGGGCGATGGGCGCGCGCGGGCGCGGCGTCATCGTCAACATCATCGGCCAGGGCGGCAAGGTCGGCAATCCGGTGCACCTGCCCGGCGGCGCCGCGAACGCCGCGCTGATGCTCGCGACGGTCGGCCTCGCCGGCGCCTACGGGCCGAAGGGCGTGCGCGTGAACGCGATCAATCCGGGCGGCACGCTGACCGGCCGCGTGCAGGAGGGCCTCGCGGCGGAGGCGCGGATGACCGGCCGCTCGCCCGACGACCTCCTCGCCGCGATGCAGAAGCGCATCCCGCTCGGGCGGCTCGCGACGCCCGAGGAGGTCGCGAGCGTCGCGGTGTTCCTCGCCTCGGACGCGGCGAGCTATGTCACCGGCGCGATCGTCCCGATGGACGGGGCGGCGACCCCGGTGATCTGAACGCCGGACCGCTACCGGGATTCTCGGACGAGGAGCGACGCCAGCGCGCCCAGCGCCGCTGCGCCGGCGAGGAGCGCGATGCCGAGGTTCCAGGCGGAAGCGAGGCCGCCCGTTGCGCCCGCCCGGTCGATCGCCCAGCCCACGAGCGGCTGCAGGATCCCGGTGCCGAGGAAGATGCCGGTGTTGACGACCGACGTCGCGATGCCCGAGTGCTCGGGTCGGTTCGCTTCCTTCGCGATCGTCCACGACAGCGTGAAGCCCGGGAGGATGAGGCCCATCAGGAAGAACCACGCGAGCGTCGCCGCGAGCGGCCACGCGGCGTGCGCGATCCACGGCAGCCAGGAGAGCGCGAAGGCGATCGTGCACACGCGCATGACGACGCGTCGGTTGCCGATCCGGTCCGACACGACGCCGATCGCGACCGCGCCGATCGCCACGCCGAGGAGGAGCAGGCTCGCGTGCTGCGCGGCGACGACGCGCGGGTATCCGTACGCGTGCTCGAGCCACGGCACCGCCCAGAGGCCCGCGAACGCGAGGTAGCAGCCACCGACGGTCACATTGACGGCGAACGCCGGCCAGGTCGCGCGGTTCGCGAGGACCGCCACGAGTGCCGCGCGCCAGTCGAGCCGCGCGCGGGACGGGGCGATCGGTGCGACAGGCGCGAAGCCGAACTCCTCGGGTCGGTCGCGCACGCGCCACCAGGAGGCGGCGGCGAGAGCGAACGACAGCATCGCCAGCGCCACGAACACTGCGCGCCACGACGCCTGCGTGACGACCCATGCGAGCGGCGCGCCGGCCACGACCGCCCCCAGGTTGCCGGCGAACATCGTGACGCCGTTCAGCGTGGCGAACCGTCGCGCCTCGAACCAGGTCGCGTTGATCTTGAGGATCGAGATGAACGCGACCGAGACGCCGATGCCGACGAGCGTGCGACCGGCCGCGGCGATCTCCCAGTCCGGGGCGAGCGCGAACGCGAGCGACCCGATGCCGGCGACGGCCGATCCGCCGGCGAGAAGCCTCCTCGGCCCCACGGTGTCCGCCAGCACGCCGACCGGGATCTGCAGCAGCGTGTAGACGTAGAAGTAGGTCGCGGCGAGCGTGCCCAGCAGCGTCGCGGGAATCCCGAATGCCTGCTGCAGTTCGGTCGCGATCGCCGCCGGGGCCGTGCGGTGGAAGAACGACAGCACGTAGCCCGCGAGGACGATCGCGAAGACGACGCGCCGGCTGCGCTGGAACGCGTGTGGGTCCATCGCACGCATTCTAGTGGGCTGTAACGGAGGAATCGAAAGTGTCTGACTTGCTCTTCGCGCCGATGGCGTT
>DAOMBL010000537.1:0-2523 GCA_035427325.1 Casimicrobiaceae bacterium | reverse complement strand
TGCATCGTCAGGAGGAAGTTCCTGCCGCGCCGCGCGTACACCCAGCTCGTGCGCAGCACGATCGCGTCGGCCCCGCTCGCTTCGACCGCGCGCTCGCCGGCGAGCTTCGAGCGTCCGTAGGCGGACACCGGGCGCACGGGATCGTCCTCGGTCCAGGGATCGCGGGCCTCGCCGTCGAACACGTAGTCGGTCGAGTAATGGATCAACACCGCCCCCAACCGCTTCGCCTCCTCGGCGAGCACGCCGGGCGCGACCGCATTGACGGCGTCGGCGAGCGCGACCTCGGTTTCGGCGCGGTCGACCGCGGTGTACGCGCCCGCGTTGACGATCAGCGCGGGGCGCGAGGCGCGCACCGCTGCGACGATCGCGGCGGGATCGGAGAGATCGAGCGCCGCACGATCGGCGCCGGTCACGGTGCCATAGGGCGCCAGCGCATGGACCAGTTCCGCCCCGAGCTGCCCGGCCGCGCCGGTGACGAGGATCGAAGCTCCGCTCACGCGTAGGTCGCGGCGGTCGCGAGCGGTGCGCCCGCTGCGTCGCGGGCAGCGATCGTCGGTGGGCCGTCGAGCGGCCAGTCGATCGCGAGCGCGGGGTCGTTCCACAGGAGCGTGCGCTCGTGCTCGGGATGCCAGTAGTCGGTCGTCTTGTACAGGAAGTCCGCGGAGTCCGAAGTCACGCAGAAACCGTGCGCGAATCCCGGCGGCACCCACAGCATCCGCTTGTCGTCGGCCGACAGCCGCACCGCGACGTGTCGCCCGAACGTGGGCGAGCTGCGGCGGAGGTCCACCGCGACGTCGAACACCTCGCCGGCGACGACGCGGACGAGCTTGCCCTGCGGGTGCTGCACCTGGTAGTGGAGGCCGCGCAGCACGCCGCGCGAGGAGCGCGAGTGGTTGTCCTGCACGAACGACGCGGCGATGCCGGCTTCCGCGAGCGCGCGGGCGTTCCAGCTCTCGAAGAAGAAGCCGCGCGCGTCGCCGAACACGCGCGGCACGACGAGCTTCACATCGGGAATCGACGTCGGGATGACCTGCATCGCGATGGCGTCAGCGGAGCTTCGGCTCGCGCAGGAGGCCGAGCAGGTAACTGCCGTAGCTGTTCTTCGCGAGCGCGGCGCCCTGCGCCTCGAGCTGCGCGTCGTCGATCCAGCCCAGGCGCCACGCGATCTCCTCGGGACAGGCGATCTTGAGCCCCTGGCGGCGCTCGATCGTCTCGATGTACTGCGAGGCTTCGAGCAGCGACTCGTGGGTGCCGGTGTCGAGCCAGGCCATCCCGCGCCCCATCACTTCGCAATCGAGCGCGCCCCACTCGAGGTAGCGCCGGTTGACGTCGGTGATCTCGAGTTCGCCGCGCGCGGACGGCTTCAGGTCGCGCGCGACGTCGAGCACGCGCTGGTCGTAGAAGTAGAGCCCGGTGACGGCGTAGCGGGACTTCGGCGCCTTCGGCTTCTCCTCGAGGCTCACCACGCGGCCGGAAGCGTCGAACTCCGCGACGCCGTAGCGCTCCGGATCGGCGACCGGGTAGGCGAACACCGTTGCCCCCGACGCGCGCGCGTTCGCCCGCCCGAGCTGAACGTGCAGGTCGTGGCCGTAGAAGATGTTGTCGCCCAGCACGAGCGCGGAAGGATCGCCGCCGACGAAGTCGCGGCCGATGATGAACGCCTGCGCGAGGCCGTCGGGCGAGGGCTGCACCGCGTACGAGAGGGAGAGCCCCCAGCGCGAGCCGTCGCCCAGGAGCTGCGCGAAACGCGGCGTGTCCTCCGGCGTCGAGATCAGCAGCATCTCGCGGATGCCCGCGAGCATCAGCGTCGACAGCGGGTAGTAGATCATCGGCTTGTCGTAGACCGGCAGCAGCTGCTTGCTGACGACCTGCGTCACCGGGTAGAGCCGCGTGCCCGATCCGCCGGCGAGGATGATGCCCCTGCGCGCCATCGTCGTCGGTTCAGTGCGCCGGTTCGTACTGCAGCGAGATCCACGACTGGTATTCGCGCGTCTGCACCGCGGCGAGCCAGGAAGCGTTGTCGAGGTACCAGCGGACGGTCTTCGCGATGCCCGACGCGAAGGTCTCGGCGGGCTGCCAGCCGATGTCGCGGCGGATCTTCGTCGGGTCGATCGCGTAGCGGCGATCGTGCCCGGGCCGGTCCTTGACGTGCGTGACGAGCGAGGCGTAGTCGCGTCCGGGCCGCTCGCGCGCGAGCACCTGGCAGATCGTGCGCACGACGTCGAGGTTCTGCATCTCCGCATTGCCGCCGACGTTGTAGACCTCGCCCGGACGCCCCTTCGCGAGCACCGCGCGGATCGCGGAGCAGTGGTCGGACACGAAAAGCCAGTCGCGCACCTGCTTCCCGTCGCCGTACACCGGCAGCGGCTTGCCCGCGAGCGCGTTCGCGATCATCAGCGGAATCAGCTTCTCGGGAAACTGCCGCGGGCCGTAGTTGTTCGAGCAGTTGGTCGTGAGCGTCGGCACGCCGTAGGTGTGGAAGGCCGCGCGCACGAAGTGGTCCGAGGCGGCCTTCGAAGCCGA
>DAOMBL010000536.1:1874-2531 GCA_035427325.1 Casimicrobiaceae bacterium | reverse complement strand
CGCTCGCCTGGGTCGTCGCCGGGCGCGCGAGCCAGGGCGCCGGAGCCGGTTCCGCCGCCGGGATGGCGCGGGCCGCCGACCTGACGCGGGAAGAGGTGCGCACGCGCACGATGGCGGCGATCGGCATCACGATCGGCGCGTCGTTCACGGTGTCGCTCGTCGCGGGACCGGCGCTCGCCGGCGTGGTCGGCGTGCCCGGCGTGTTCGTGCTCACCGGCGCGCTGGCCTGCGTAGCGATCGCGGTGGTGCTGTGGGGCGTTCCCCGGGCCCCGGCGTCGGCGCACACGGCCGACCTCGCGGGCTTCGTTCGCGCGCTCGCCGACCGGCAACTGTTGCGGCTCGACCTCGGCGTGTTCGTGCTGCACGCGATCATGGCGGCGCTGTTCCTGCACATGCCGTTCGCGCTGCGCGACGCCGGCATCCCGGCCGACCGGCACTGGACGATCTACCTGCCGGTGCTCGCGGTCGCGGTGGCGGTGGTCATGCCGCTCTTTCGCGCGGTCGATCGTCCGGGCAACGGCCGCGTGGTGCTCCTGTCGGCGATCGGCACGCTCGTCGCGGCGCTGGCGATCCTGGCGTTCGCCGGCCGCTCGCTGCCGGCGATCGTCGCCGGCCTCACCGTGTTCTTCGCGGCGTTCACGCTGCTGGAAGCCGCCC
>DAOMBL010000536.1:0-1864 GCA_035427325.1 Casimicrobiaceae bacterium | reverse complement strand
CGATCGGCGTGTACAGCGGCATGCAGTTGCTCGGGAGGTTCGTCGGTGCAGCCGCCGCCGGCGTGATCCTGAAGCACGTGGGCGCGTCGGCCGTGTACCTCGCCGGCGCCCTGCTGGCATTGCTGTGGCTCGTCGCCGGTGCGACGATGGCCGATCCTCCGGCGTCGCCGGAATCCCCCCACTCGATCGGAAGGACCTGAACGATGGCTTCGGTGAACAAGGTGATCCTGCTCGGCAACCTCGGCCGCGATCCCGAGACGCGCTACACGACCGGCGGCGACGCGGTGACGAACCTGTCGATCGCGACCTCCGAGCAGTGGAAGGACAAGAACGGCGAGAAGCAGGAGCGCACCGAGTGGCACCGGGTCGTGCTGTTCGGGCGCCAGGCCGAGGTCGCCGGCGAGTACCTGAAGAAGGGCCGCTCGGTCTACATCGAGGGCCGGCTGCAGACGCGCAAGTACACGGACAAGGACGGCGTCGAGAAATACTCGACCGAGGTCGTCGCCGATCGCATGCAGCTCATCGGCGGCGGGCGCGACTCGGGCCCGGGCGGAGGCGGTGACGACGAAGCGTCGGGCGGAAGCGGCGGACGGCAGGCGCCGCGCGGTTCGGGTGGCGGTGCGCCGCGCGGCGCGGGCTCGTCCTCGGGCGGCGGCAAGAAGCCCGACGACTTCGAGGACGACATTCCGTTCTGACGCATCCGCTTCAACCCGCGCGGAGTGCGACGCGACGTCGCGGATCGTCGCGGTGGGGTTGCGATGCCGCGACGGTCGCGAGCGATGCGCGCGCGCCGGGACGTCGCGGCATCGTCCCGCCGGACGGATCACGGCGCTCGGCGCGCCTGCCGCAAACGACGCGGGGCCGCATGGCGGCCCCGCGAAGGGATCGACGTCCTCGTGCGCGGACCGATGCGGCCCGCGCGATCGCAGCGTCAGTTGCGGATGCTGATGATCATGCCCGACAGGTCGATCGAGACCATCAGGCCGATCTGCGTTCCCTGCAGGCGCAGGCGCACGCCGCGCTGGTTCTGCAGTTCCGTGATGCCGACGCCGCCGGCCGCCGCCGCGGTCGCCGCGATCGCCGCGTACGTGCCCTCGATGTCGCGGGCTTCCTTGAGGTTGTAGACCTCGCCGACGAAGTCCGCGCGCGCGACGCCGATCGTGGCGCCGAGGCTCACGCCGCCGATGCCGAGGTTGTAGCCGTTGTTCTTGAAGTACAGCGTGCCGCTGCCGCCGCTGCCGCCGACGATGAAGCCCGCGCGGAAGATGCGGATGTCGATCGTCGCGTCGGGACGCTGCGCAGGCTGCGCCTGGGCGGGGGAGGTGGCGACCGCCGCGAGCGCCGCGGCGCCGGCGGTGGCAACGAACTTGCGCCGCGAATCATTGGTTTCCATCGAGTTCTCCGTCGAAGGGGAAGTCCCGCAGCGCCAATGCCACGGGAAACTGGTCATTATGGCACAAGGAGGGATGACCCGCCAGCCATCATCTCGGCGACCTGGCCGGTCCGACGTTCGCCGACAGTGGATGGACCGGATCCGGACCCGGTGATTTCCGCCCCCCCCAGGCAGACCTCGCCGTCGTAGACCACGAGGTACTGGCCCGGCGTCGGCGCGAACTGCGCGGTGTCGAACACCGCAGTCAATCCGCCGTCGCGCGGCGCCAGCTCGCAGGGCGCATCCGCCATCCGGTATCGGGTCTTGGCGGCATAGCGCGCGGGGAGTCTCGGCGCCTCGCCGGCGATCCAGTGCGGATCGGTCGCGTCGACGCCTGAAGCATGAAACATCGGGTGGTCGTGCCCCTGCACGACGACCAGCGCGTTGCGCGACGGATCCTTCGCGGCGACGAACCACGGCGCTTCCGCGGCG
>DAOMBL010000535.1:0-2541 GCA_035427325.1 Casimicrobiaceae bacterium | reverse complement strand
ACGCTCGTCGACCTCGCTCCGGGGCCGGACCGGGTGGACATCGACCCGGCGCTGCGATCGACGCTCGCCGCCGTCGCCCGGGCGCTGGGAGGCGCCCTGGCACTCGTCACCGGCCGTTCGATCCGCAACGCGGACGGGCTCTTCCCCGGCCTCGCGCTGCCGATCGCGGGCCAGCACGGGTGCGAGCGGCGCAGCGCCGACGGCGCGATGCACCTGCATACGAGCCATGCCGGGACGCTCGACCGGCTGCGCGATCTCGTCTCGGCCTTCGCGACGCGCCACCCCGGGCTCCTCGTCGAGCACAAGGGTTCCTCGCTCGCCGTCCACTACCGCGCGGTGCCCGGCCTCGCGAGTCTCGTCCACCGCGAGATCCGCCACGTGATCACCGCCGTCGACGGCTGGACGGCGGAAGGGGGCAAGATGCTGGTCGAGGTGCGCCCCGGAGGCCCGGACAAGGGACGAGCGATCGGGGAGTTCCTCGCCGAGCCGCCGTTCGCGGGGCGCAGGCCCGTGTTCGTCGGCGACGATCGCGGCGACGAACCGGGCTTTCGCATCGTTCAGCGCGTCGGCGGCGTCGCGGTGAAGGTCGGCGCGGGAAGCACCTACGCGCGCCACAGGCTCGCCGACGTCGATGCCGTGCGCGCGTGGATCGCCGCGCTCGCGCCGCCGGCTTCCTCCTGACCTCGCCTTGCGACACCTCGACCTCGCGCTCGTCGGCAACGGACGCATCGGGCTCCTGATCGACCCGGAAGGGACGATCGTCTGGGGCTGCTTTCCGCGCTTCGACGGCGATCCGGTGTTCTGCGCGCTCCTCGACGACGCGCCGCCCCAGGAGGCCCGCGGCCTGTTCGCCGTCGAACTCGACGGGCTCGCGCACACGCGGTCCGCGTACGTCCGCAACACCGCGGTCCTCTCGACGCACCTCGTCGACCGCGACGGCGGCGAGATCGAGATCGTCGACTGCGTGCCGCGTCACCACGAGCACGGCCGCATCCACGTGCCGCACATGCTCGTTCGGCGGGTCCGGCGCGTCGCCGGGCGCCCGCGCATCACGATCCGCCTGCGGCCGTCGCGCGACTGGGGCGCGTCCCGGCCCGCCACGACCGCGGGCAGCCACCACATCCGCTACGAGACGCACGACGGCGCGCTGCGCCTCACGACCGACGCGTCGCTGACCGCGATCGCCGACGAACGCGCGTTCCTGCTCGACGACGAGTGCACGCTGCTGTTCGGTCCCGACGAGCCGCTGCCCGGCGCGCCGTCGGCCTACGCGCGACGCGCGATCGACGAGACCGTCGCGTGGTGGCAGGACTGGGTGCGGCGTCTCGCCATCCCGTTCGAGTGGCAGGCCGACGTGATCCGCGCCGCGATCACGCTGAAGCTCAACGCAGACGAGGACACCGGCGCGATCGTCGCCGCGATGACGACGTCGATCCCCGAGTCACCGCACGCGGAGCGCAACTGGGACTACCGCTACTGCTGGCTGCGCGACGGCTACTTCGTCGTCGACGCGCTCAATCGTCTCGGCGCCACCGCGACGCTGGAGGGCTACATGCGCTACCTGGCGTCGATCGCCTCGAGCGTCGACGGCGCCCCGCTGCAGCCGGTCTACTCGATCGCAGGCGATGCCGCCCTCGACGAGCGCATCGTGACCTCGCTCCCCGGCTACCGCGGCATCGGCCCGGTGCGCGTCGGCAACCAGGCGTGGCGGCAGGCGCAGCACGACGCGTACGGGTCGGTCGTGCTCGCGGTGACGCACGCGTTCTTCGACGAGCGGTTGTCGCGGGTCGGCGACGAGGCGCTCTTCGCGCGGCTCGAGCCGCTCGGCGTGCGCGCGATCGCGCTGCACGACCAGCCCGACGCCGGGCTGTGGGAACTGCGCGAGCGGCTGCGCGTGCACACGTGGTCGGCCGTGATGTGCTGGGCCGCCTGCGACCGCCTGGCAAGGATCGCCGGGCGACTCGCGCTCGCCGACCGCGCCGCACACTGGCGCGCCGAGGCGAATCGCATTCGCGACTTCGTGCGCGCCCGCTGCTGGAACGAGTCCCGCGGCGCCTACGTCGCGAGCGTCGGCGGCGAGACGCTCGATGCGAGCCTGCTCCTCCTCGCCGATCTGGATTTCCTTCCGCCCGACGATCCCCGCTTCGCCTCCACCGTCGAGGCGATCGGCCGCGAGCTGAAGCGCGGCGACTTCGTGTTCCGCTACGTCGAGCACGACGACTTCGGCGCGCCGGACCACGCGTTCGTCGTCTGCACGTTCTGGTACGTCAACGCGCTCGCGAGACTCGGGCGGCGCGACGAAGCCCGCGAACTCTACGGCCGGCTCCTCGCGTGCCGCACGCGCCTCGGCCTCCTCGCCGAGCACGTCGATCCCGAGACGCGCGAACCCTGGGGAAATTTCGTGCAGACCTACAGCATGGTCGGCGTCATTTCGGCGGCGAAACGGCTTTCGCTGCCCTGGGACGAGGCGTTCTGATCGCGGTGGATCGGCCTTGTGGGTCGGCCTTGTGGGTCGGCCTTGTGGGTCGGCCTTGTGGGTCG
>DAOMBL010000534.1:0-2544 GCA_035427325.1 Casimicrobiaceae bacterium | reverse complement strand
ACGATCTTCGGCGGGCTGCTGACCGTGCTCGCCATGTTCGGGCTGGTCATCAACGCCGTGCCGCGCCTGCGCCTCAATCCGTCGCGGGCGCTGGCAGCCGGGCTGTACCTGTGGCTGGCGGTCAACGTCGCCGCGCTGATGGCGAACCCGCTCCCCTGGCAGCGCTATTATCTCCCGCTGATCCCGGTCGTGACGCTGCTCGCGGGCAGCGCTCTGCTCAGCCTGACCGCCCTCGTGCGGCGCGCGCCGACCGCGCGGTGGCGGGCGTCGGCAGCGCCCGTGCCGCGCTCGCGGCGGCGGAGGCGGCCGCGCGCAACGCCGTCGTCGCGGTCGACTACACGCTGATCCGCGCGCCGTTCGACGGCGTCATCCTGTCGAAGAACGCGAACGTCGGGGACATGGTGACGCCGTTCTCGAACGCGGCGGACGCCAAGGGCGCGGTCGTCACGATGGCGGACATGGCGACGCTCGAGGTCGAGGCGGACGTCTCCGAATCGAGCCTCGCGAAGGTCAGGGTCGGCCAGCCTGCCGAGATCCTGCTCGACGCGCTCCCCGACGCCCGGTTCACCGGCGCGATCAGCCGCATGGTGCCGACCGTCGATCGCGCGAAGGCGACGGTGATGACCAAGGTGCGCTTCGACCGGATCGATCCGCGCGTGCTGCCCGAGATGAGCGCGAAGGTGTCGTTCCTGTCGCGGCCGGTGACACCCGAGGAGCAGAGGCCGCTGACCGCGGTCGCCGCCGACGCCGTCTCCGAGCGCGGGGGCACGAGCGTGGTGTTCGCGGTGCGCGACGGGGCGGCGATCGCCGTGCCGGTGTCGACCGGGATGAGGCTCGGAGACCTGGTCGCGATCGCGGGCGAGGTCCGGTCCGGCGAGCGCGTCGTGCTGAAGCCGGCGGCGGATCTCGCGTCCGGCGCGCGCGTGCGCGTCGCGACGAAGTGAGCGGCGGGCGTGGCCGGGTCGAGCGCGTCGCCGCCCGAACGCGCGTCCGTCGCGCCGCTGGTGTCGATCCGGGGCCTGGCGAAGTACTACGTCCGCGGCGACCAGGTGATCCCGGTGCTGGTCGACATCGCGCTCGACGTCGCGGAAGGCGACTTCGTGGCGCTGATGGGACCGTCCGGATCCGGCAAGTCGACGCTGCTCAACCTCGTGGCGGGCATCGACAAGCCGTCGTCCGGCGAGATCCGGGTCGCGGGCGTGGACATCGCGACGCTCTCCGAGCGTGAACTCGCCGACTGGCGTGCCGCGCACGTCGGGTTCGTCTTCCAGTTCTACAACCTGATGCCGGTGCTCACCGCCGCCGCGAACGTCGAACTGCCGCTCCTGCTCACGCCGCTCACCCGGCGCGATCGCCGGGAGCGCGTCGAGGTGGCGCTCGCCCTCGTCGGCCTCACCGATCGCGCCGACCACATGCCGAACGAGCTGTCCGGCGGCCAGCAGCAGCGCGTCGCGATCGCGCGCGCGCTCGTCACCGATCCGACGCTGATCGTCGCCGACGAGCCGACCGGCGACCTCGACCGCACGACCGCGGGCGAGATCCTCGATCTCCTCGAACGGCTGAATCGGGAGCTTCGCAAGACCATCCTGATGGTGACGCACGACCCGAAGGCGGCCGAGCGCGCGCACCGCATCGTCCACCTGGAGAAGGGCGTGCTGGCGGACTGACCGCCGGCACTGCGTCGTGTTCGTCCCGCTCCTCGTCCTGCGCAACCTGTTCCGGCACAGGCTGCGCACGCTCCTGACCGCGCTCGGCATCGTGATCGCGATCGCGTCGTTCGGATTGCTGCGTACCGTCGTCGACGCCTGGTACGCGGGCGCGAACGCGTCGAGTTCCGCTCGGCTCGTCACGCGGAGTTCGGTGTCGCTCGTGTTCCCGCTGCCGCTCACCTACGCCTCGAAGCTCCGGCAGGTGGACGGCGTCGAGTCGGTCGCCGCGGTCAACTGGTTCGGCGGCGTCTACGTCACCGAGCGCAACTTCTTCCCGCAGTTCGCGATCCAGGCGCCCGAGTACCTCGCGATGTACCCGGAACTCGTGCTGTCGGACGCCGAGCGGAAGGCGTTCCTCACCGACCGCCAGGGCGCGATCGCCGGGCGCAAGCTCGCCCAGCAGTACGGCTGGAAGGTCGGCGACACGATCCCGATCCGGGGCACGATCTTCCCGGGCACCTGGAGCTTCCGGCTGCGCGGCATCTACGACGGGGCGGACCGCACCGTCGACGAGTCCACGTTCTTCTTCCACTGGGACTTCCTGAACGAGAGCGTGCGCAAGGCCTACCCGCGGCGGGGCGAGCAGGCCGGGCTCTTCGTCGTCAAGATCCGCGATCCGGACCGGGCCGCCGGGATCTCGCAGGCGATCGACGCGCAGTTCGCGAACTCGCTCGCCGAGACGATGACCGAGACCGAGAAGGCGTTCCAGCTCTCGTTCGTCTCGATGACCGAGGCGATCCTCGTGGCGATCCAGGCGGTGTCCTACGTCGTGATCCTGATCATCATGGCGGTGATGGCGAACACGATGGCGATGACGGCGCGCGAGCGCTACGCC
>DAOMBL010000533.1:0-2547 GCA_035427325.1 Casimicrobiaceae bacterium | reverse complement strand
GGCGCTGACGATGATGGTCGTCGCCGGCGAAACCGAGCTGCCGCTCGAGGATTCGTCGGCGCCGGCGGTCGGTCCGGGACGCGGCGCGACGATTCCGGGATCGGGACCCGGCCGGGCCACACCGCCTCCTGGCATGCCGCGGTCGCGGTAGATCGGTTCGTGGGTCGGCCTTGAAGCCGACGCGGCAAAGGCGTGGGTCGGCCTTCAGGCCGACGCCCCATCCTCGCTTCGGCACGAACCCCGTCGGGCTGAAGCCCGACCCACAGGGTCGGGTTGCGGGGAACGCATCGGACCAGGGGCCGTCTCGCGGGCAGGCCGCCCGGCGGCGTGTAGAGTGACGCCATGGCCACCCCCGCCACCGGGGCACGAACCGCCGGCTCCCGCGATCCCGGGGCGAGCGGCGACCGGCGCCTGCGCCTCGACGCCATCCTCAAACTGATGGCCGCGGACGGCCTCGTGCCTCGCGCCGAGGCCGACAAGCTCGCGCGTGCCCGGACCAAGCAGTACGAACACCCGCTGGAACTGGTGGCCGCGCAGCACTGGAAGTCGGCGAAGGCGCCGCATGTCCCGCTCACGCTCGAGTGGCTGGTCGAGTGGCTCGCCGGCCGCCTCGGCGTGCCCTACCGGCACATCGATCCGCTGAAGATCGACCTCACGGCCGTCACGTCGACGATGTCGAACGCGTACGCCGAGCGCTTCCGGATCCTGCCGGTCGAGGTGTCGCCGGGCAAGCTCATCGTCGCCACCAGCCAGCCGTTCGTGACGGCCTGGGCGAAGGAGCTGTCGTCGATCCTCAAGCTCGACGTCGTGCTCGAGTTCGCGAATCCGGTCGACATCAAGCGCTACCTCGGCGAGTTCTACAACCTCGCGCGGTCGATGAAGAAGGCCGCGGAGGCGCAGCCGGGCCAGGTGTCGCTCGCGCGGAACTTCGAGCAGCTGGTCGAACTCGGCAAGCGCGGCGGGCTCGACGCGAACGACAGCCACGTCGTGCACATCACCGACTGGCTGTGGCAGTACGCGTTCGAGCAGCGCGCTTCCGACATCCACATCGAGCCGCGCCGCGACGTCGGCCTGGTGCGCTTCCGCATCGACGGCGTGCTCCACCAGGTCTACGCGATCCCGACACCGGTGCTCGTCGCGATGACGTCGCGCATCAAGCTGCTCGCGCGCATGGAGATCGTCGAGAAGCGCCGTCCGCAGGACGGCCGGATCAAGACGGTGACGCCTGGCGGGCAGGAAGTCGAGCTGCGCATCGCGACGATGCCGACCGCGTTCGGCGAGAAGATCGTGATGCGCATCTTCACGCCCGAGGTGCTCGTCCGCGACTACGCCGACCTGGGCTTCACGCCCGACGACACCGCGCGCTGGGAGCAGATGGCGCGCGAGCCGCACGGCATCATCCTCGTCACCGGGCCGACGGGCTCGGGCAAGACGACGACGCTCTACTCGACGCTGCGCCAGCTCGCGACGCCGGAGGTGAACGTCTGCACGATCGAGGATCCGATCGAGATGATCGAGCCGGCGCTGAACCAGATGCAGGTGCAGCCGTCGATCGGCGTCGACTTCGCGAACGGCGTGCGGACGCTGCTCCGGCAGGATCCCGACATCATCATGGTCGGCGAGATCCGCGACCGCGACACGGCCGAGATGGCGGTGCAGGCGGCGCTGACCGGCCACCTCGTGCTCTCGACGCTGCACACGAACGACGCGGCGAGCGCGGTGACGCGCCTCGCCGACATGGGCGTCGAGCCCTACCTGCTGTCGTCGTCGCTGCTGGGCGTGCTCGCGCAGCGGCTCGTGCGCACGCTGTGCCCCGGCTGCCGGCGCGCGGCGAGGCCGACGGACGCCGAACGTGCGACGCTCGCGTCGCTGGGAGTCGCGGCACCGGCGTCGCTGCACCACGCCGCCGGCTGCGCGGCGTGCAAGGGGACCGGGTACCGGGGCCGCACCGGCATCTACGAGCTGATCGAGGTCGACGAGACGATGCGCCGCCTGATCCACGACGGCGCGGGCGAGCCGGCGATCCGCGAGGCCGCGCGGGCGCGAAAGCAGCGCAGCCTTCGGGCCGACGGCGCGCGCTGGCTCGCCGACGGCTGGGCGAACGACGGCCGCTGGAACGTGGTCACGCAGCAGACGCTGGTCGCGCCCTTCACCTGGCGCGACGCGGCGCACGCCGACACGCCGGGCGGCATGGTGTGGACCGACGGCTGGAGCGGCTATCCGGCGGCGCGCCAGCGGCTGCTCGACGACATGCGCGCGCGCCGCGCGAGCAACGTCGTCGTCGTGGGCGGCGACGTGCACGCCAACTACGTCGCCGACCTCCACGCGCGCGCCGACGACGCGGCCTCGCCCGTCGTCGCCAGCGAGTTCTGCGGCACGTCGATCTCGAGCCAGGGCATGGCGCAGGAGCGTCTCGCCGCCGGCCTGCCGTTCAACCCGCACATCCGCCACGCACGCTCCGACGAGCGCGGCTGGCTGCGGCTGCGCCTCGACGAGCGCGCGCTGCAGGCGCGGCTGCGCACCGTCGACGATCCGCTCGACGCGGCG
>DAOMBL010000532.1:0-2547 GCA_035427325.1 Casimicrobiaceae bacterium | reverse complement strand
GGCACAGCCGCCCGCAGGCACCATCGAGTCGCCCGGACGCAGGGTGCCGGCCATTCAGCGCGCCCGATCGATCGCCGAGCCGGGATCGAACCGCGCGCACGCCTGCGCGACCGTCGGCGCGCTGCTCATTTCGCGATCTCCTTCATCAACTGATCGACCTCACCCTGCGCCTTGAAGCGGTCACCGAGCTTCGCGAGTTCCTCGAGTTCCTTCTTCGCTGCGTCCGTCTGGTTGGTGGCGATGTACGCCTTGGCGAGATTCAGCCGGATGGATGGCAAGGTGGGCGCCAGCATCGAAGCCTTGCGGAGCATTTCGACGCCTCGCGCCTTGTCTCCGCTCTCGACCAGAAGTACGCCGAGCGTATCCAGGATCGCAGGCTGATCGGGCGAGAGCCGGTTGGCCTTCTCGGCATATTCGATCGCCTTGGGATCCTTGGTGCGGCCTGCCACCCACGCGAGGTTGTTCCAATACATCCCGTTGCCCGGTTGCGCCTCCACCAACGTTCGATACTGCTTGGCGGCCTCCGTGTAGTCTTGGTGCGCGAGCGCCGCCTGCGCAAGGTACATGCGGAATCCGGCATCTTTGGGATGTTCTCTGAGCCACCTGGCCTCGACCCGATCTGCGTCGGCCTTGTTGCCGGCGGCAACGAGCACCGCGTGCAACTTGACGGCGACGTCGACCGAGCCAGTCTGGTCGAGCCCCTTGCGGTAGGCGGCGATCGCCGCGGGCCAGGACTTCTGGATCGCGTAGATGTCGCCCTCCATGATGTACCCGATCGCCTCCTTCGGGCGCTGTTTCTGCACGTCGCGTGCCGTCGCAACTGCCGGATCCATGCGTCCGGCATCGACTTCCAACCTGACGACGCCGCGCTGGGCCTCGAGAAGGTCTGGCTTCATCGAGAGCGCCTTGCGCAGCGTCTTGAGCGCGCCTTCCTTGTCCTTCGCCGACACCTGGGCTCCGGCGACGAGGAGCAGCGGCGCCGGCGAGTTGGGCTGCAGCCGGGCCAGCTTGTTGAAGGTCTCGAGCGCCTGGTTGGCGTCGCCGGCGGCAAGTAGGGCTCGGCCGAGCGCCTGCAGCACCTCCGGCCGGTCAGGCAGTGCGGCCGCTGCTTCCTGGCCAGCCGCCACGGCGTTGGTCGCGTTGCCAGCCTGCAGCCAGTGCGCAATCAGCGCCACGCGCGGTAGCGCCTGGGTCGGTTGGGCAATCACCGCCTTCTGGATCAGCGCGGCAACCTCGTCCGGCGTTCCGCCGGCCCGGGCACGGAGTTCGGCGATTGCGAGCAACGCGGAAGCATTCTTCGGATCCTTGGCGAGCACCGCCTCGAAGCGCTTCTTCGCGTCGTCCGGTTTCTTCTCCGCGAGATCGAGGCGGGCCAGGTTGGCGGCGGCGGCGAAGTAGGTCGGATCGAGTGCGGTCGCCCGCTCGAAGTTCTTCCGGGCTCCGGTGACGTCGCGCTTGCCCAGCAGCGCGATGCCCCGGAGGTTGCTCGCCACGGCCGAGTTCGGCTGCTTCTTCTCGAGCTTGTCGATCGAGGCGAGCGCCTTGTCGTACTCGCGGCGCGATAACTGGTTGCTTATCAGCGCAACGTCGGCCTCCGTCCCCGGCGTTTCGGCAGCAGCGCTCTCGAGTTCGCGGAATGCGGTGTCCGTCTGCCCGGCCGCCATGTGGCTGGCGGCAAGCGCGACGCGCGCCCCCGAGCTTTGCGGATCGAACGCGACGGTCTTCGTGAAGTGCTTGGCGGCTTCGGCGGGCTGGCCACTGCGCAGGTACACCTCGCCCGCGAT
Organism: Casimicrobiaceae bacterium; assembly: GCA_035427325.1. Taxonomy (GTDB): domain Bacteria; phylum Pseudomonadota; class Gammaproteobacteria; order Burkholderiales; family Casimicrobiaceae; genus VBCG01. The sequence goes on along the minus strand of DAOMBL010000532.1, from coordinate 763 downwards.
CGCGGCGAGTGCCGGGTCCTTGTCCACGACCGGAAGCACCGGCTTGAGCGCCTGCATCGCCAGGTCGTTCTTGCCGGTCTTGAGGTAGGTCGCGATCAACATGCGCCGCGCGAACAGATGGCCCGGCACGATCTTCAGCGCCCGAGACAACTCCTCCTCGGCGGTGGCATACGATCCCTGCTGGTAATGGACCGCGCCGGAGAGCACCAATCCCTGCACATGGTCGGGAGCCATGCTCAACAGCGGTTGCAGGGCGGCGGCCGCGGCAGCGTAGTCCTTGCGGCTGTAGGCCAGCGTTGCATCGAGGAGGAGCGTCTGCGGGTGACGCGGGGCGATCTGTTTCATCGTCGCGAGCTGCGTCGCCGCTTCGTGGGTCTTGCCCTGGTCGAAGAGCGTCTTCACCAGCGCTGATTGCGCGGCGAGCGACTTCGGTTCCACCTCGAGGGCCTTGCGGTAGGCCGCGACGGCGGCGTCCGGTTGCTTCCGGGCGTTCTCCAGATCGCCCTTGAAGAGCCAGCCCTCGACGAACTTCGGGTTCCGGGCGATCGCCGCGTCGATCGACGCGAGCGCGCCGTCGAGGTCGCCGGTCGACGCCTTCAGCCTTGCGTCGCCGAGGATCGCCGGCGCGTAGTCGGGCTGCGCAGCCAGGGCCGCCCCGATCGCCGCCCGCCCCTTCTCCTTGTTTCCGGTGGCCAGGTAGGCCTGCCCCAGTGTCGCCTGCAACTCTGCGTTGCCCTGGGTCGCGGCGACGGATGTGCCGCCG
>DAOMBL010000531.1:0-2550 GCA_035427325.1 Casimicrobiaceae bacterium | reverse complement strand
GGCCACGGTGGACGAACTGGCCTTCGCCATCCAGACCGCCAACGCCGAAGCCCTGGCGCTCGGCCGCCGCCGCACCGCGCTGGAGGAACTCCACACCGAGGTGCGCAAGCGCGCCGCGCGCGGGGCCGACCGCATCGTCGACGTCGCGTGGGGGGACTGATCATGAGTGCGATCATTCCCTTCCAATTCGAGGCGCACGCCGTGCGCTTGCAGGTCGACGATGCCGGCCTGCCGTGGTTCAACGCCAACTACGTCTGTGATGCGTTGGAGATGGGCAATCCGTCTCAGGCGATCAAGTCGCACGTCGATGCCGATGACCTCCAGAAATTGGAGGTCATCGACAACCTCGGGCGCACGCAGCGCGCCAACCACGTCAACGAATCGGGCCTCTACGGACTGATCCTCGGCAGCACGAAGGATGCCGCGAAACGCTTCAAGCGCTGGGTGACCGGCGAGGTGTTGCCCGCGATCCGCAAGACCGGCGCGTACTCCGTCCCCGGCGCGCTGGCCTCCTTGCCCGCGCCGACCCACGACCGCGTGAGCGCGATCCTGCTGATCGGAGAGGCGGTCGCCAAGGTGCCGGGCGTCAAGACCGGCATCGCGATGGCAGCGACGTTGACCTGCATTCAGGAGAACACGGGCCTCACCACAGAGGTGTTGCGCCGCGCCCTTCCAGCCAAGAGCGCTGCCGCCAACGAGCCGATCTGCTCGCTCAACGCCACCCAGCTCGGCAAGTTGCTCAACCTCTCGGCCAAGGCCACGAACCAGTTGCTGGCATCGCACGGTTTCCAGTTCCGCAACGACCGCGACGAATGGGAACTGACCGAAGGCGGTGAAGCGTGGGCCGAGGCCATGCCGTACTCGCGCAACGGCCACAGCGGCTACCAGATTCTCTGGAATGCCGCCGTCACCGAGCAGTTGAAGGAGGTGGCGTGATGTCCCTCCCGATCATCTCCGCACAGCAGCGCATGGCCGAGCGCAAGGGCGTCAAGCTCCTGATGCTGGGTAAGTCCGGCATTGGCAAGACCACCCGACTCAAAGACCTCGACCCGTCCACCACGCTGTTCCTCGACATCGAGGCGGGCGACCTGGCCGTGGCCGACTGGCCCGGCGACACCATCCGCCCGGCATCGTGGCCGGAGTCGCGGGACTTCTTCGTGTTCCTCGCCGGGCCGGACAAGTCCCTGCCGCCGGAGGCCGCATTCTCGCAGGCGCACTACGACCACGTCGTCGAGAAGTTCGGCGACCCGGCGCAGCTCGACCGCTACCAGACCTTCTTCCTCGACTCGATCACGCAGCTCTCGCGCCAGTGCTTCGCGTGGTGCAAGACGCAGCCGGGCGCGGTCAGCGACCGTTCCGGCAAGCCCGACCTGCGCGCCGCCTACGGGCTGCTTGGCCAGGAGATGGTCGGCGCCTTGACCCACCTGCAACACGCGCGCGGCAAGAACGTGGTGTTCGTCGCCATCCTCGACGAGCGGCTCGACGACTACAACCGCAAGGTGTTCGTGCCGCAGATCGAGGGCAGCAAGACCAGCCTCGAACTGCCCGGCATCGTCGACGAGGTCGTGACGCTGGCCGAGATTAAGTCCGAGGACGGTAGCGCCTACCGCGCCTTCGTCACCCACACCGTCAATCCCTACGGCTACCCGGCCAAAGACCGCAGCGGTCGTCTCGACCTGCTCGAACCGCCCGATCTCGGCGCGCTGATCGCCAAGTGCGCGGGCGCAGCCATGTCCGCCTGCGCCGCCGCCCATTCCGCCATTCCCGCATCCCACGAATCTCAGGAGTAATCGCCATGACCACGCAGAACTGGAACGACTTCAACGACGCCGAACAGCAGCAAGGCTTCGACCTCATCCCCAAGGGCACCATCGTCCCGGTGCGCATGACCATCAAGCCCGGTGGTCACGACGACCCGTCGCAGAACTGGACGGGCGGCTACGCCACCCAGTCCTTTGACACCGGGTCGGTCTATCTCGCCGCCGAATTTGTGGTGACTGCAGGCGACCACGCCAAACGCAAGATGTGGTCGAACGTCGGCCTGCAGTCCAAGAAGGGCCCGACCTGGGGCCAGATGGGGCGCAGCATGATCCGCGGCATCCTCAATTCCGCCCGCAACGTCCATCCCCAGGACAACTCGCCCCAGGCGACGTCCGCCCGGCGCATCAACGGCTTCCACGAGTTGGACGGCATCGAGTTCCTCGCCCGCGTGGATGTGGAGAAGGACGCCAAGGGCGAAAACCGCAACGTGGTGAAGCTCGCCATCGAGCCCGACCACAAGGAGTACGCGGCCCTCATGGGGGTGCCGCCCAAGGTGACGACCAGCGGCGGTAACTCCGGGGCGCCGGTACAGGCGGCACCCGCCAACGCAGCTCCGCAGCGCCCGGCCGCCACCGGCAAGCCCGCCTGGGCGCAGTAGGAGCGCGGGCCATGCAAGGGAAACGTTGCGGCAACTGCCGCCATCTCGACCGGACGAGTGCCAGAGACATCGGCGGCCTGCGCATCGCCCGCTGCCGCCATCCGAAGGGAGCGAGGATCGGTACTACCGCT
>DAOMBL010000530.1:0-2557 GCA_035427325.1 Casimicrobiaceae bacterium | reverse complement strand
GGTGACGTACGCGTAGCGCGGCTCGAGCGTGCGCGCCAGCGTGGTCTTGCCGGACTGGCGGGGGCCGAGCAGGCATACCACCGGCGTGTCGCGCAGCGCGACCTTCAGCGCCGCTGCCAGCGGCCGGGCGTAGAGCTTCATGCGCGACCGTCCATTTGCCGATCAGCGTAGCGTCCATTTGCCTATTCTGCAATCGGCCGATTGCCGGCTGGCAACCCGTTCTCGAGATTCGTGAAATACCGCCCTGGCGCGAAACATTCCCTCCAATCCTGGAGCGACGCTCCACGATGCCATGGTACGGCCCGGCAGACGATCGGCGGTTCCAGGCCTCCGCGCTCGGCAGAAACTCGTTGGGCTGCGCGCACGCCGCGCATCATGCCGGAGGGCGTTCGTCCCGGAGCACCGCGATCGCTCTCGCCTCGTCGCGGGAACTTCGTCCCGAACACGACCGTCGCGCTCCTGGTGGCGCGACGCTCGGCCCGGGCGACGCGCGCAGCACGAGCGCTATCGACGCACGCGGATTTCGACGCGCGCGCCCACGGCCCGCGCGTAGTTCTCGATCGTCGTGAGCGTCGGGCGCGTGACGCGACCGCTCTCCAGGCGCGAGACGGCGCTCGCGGTCGTGAACATGCGCGCGGCGACGTCCGCCTGGCTCAAGCCGGCGTTCGTGCGGGCGGCGACGAGTTCGTCGACGAGCATTTGCAACGTCCGGTCGCGCGAGAGCGCCTGCGCGGGACGCCTGCGTCGCGCCGGCGCGCTCAGCGCCGCAAGACTCGCCGCGAGGCGATGGGCACGATCGTGCATGGGCGAGGGCGGTGATCGTCCGGGCGGGGACTTAGCAAAAATGCTAACTCCCACCGCCGGACATCCCCATCATCCGTCCGGACGATCCTGGGCCGTTCCGGGGCCGTTCGCGAGCACGAAATCGGCGGACCGGGCGAGCCCTCGACCGAAGCGGGAAATGTCGCGGTCGCCTCCGAGCGAGCGCTCCAAACCCTCGCGCGGAGGTGGCCCACAGGGCTCAGGGTGCGTCGAAATGCGATCGGGGAGGGTCCGACGTGGGAGTTAGCAATTCTGCTAACTCCCTCGCCGGAGACACCGGCCCGCGGTCGTCCGTCGCAGAGCGCGCGAGTCGCGTCCTGCCGGTGGCCTGCTCCCGCGCGTCCTCGCCGGCATGCACGCGCGAGTCCTGCCGCAACGCGCTCCGAGTCGGGCGAAGTCGGCGTGCCAGCCGGAAGGTGCCCGGTCCCCGGCCACCGCCTCGCGAAATCGAAGCGCGGCTGCCGGGGGCTGCGGAGCGGCGGCAATCCATCCTGGCGCCCTTGCTCCGGTCCATCCGCGGGGTCGTGTCGTCGCCGCTTCCCGCATCTCTTGCGATCCGGACGCGCCGGCAGCAAGGTCCCCGCCCACTGACCCGTTCGCCAGCCCGGCCGGCCCCGGAGCCCGCGGTGCGGCGGCGGTCACTTCGCGGTATCGTGGCGGCCATGCGCGCCTTCGCGCGCGTCCGGCGGTCGCCGCCCGCGCGTCGCCCCGGCAACATCAGGAGAATGTCTCGATGACCCCGCTGCGCCGCCGATACGCCGTGCTCGTCGCCCTCGTCGCGGGCGTGCTCGCCGCCCCCGCCCACGCGATCGACCAGATGAAGATGATGATCCCCGCCGGCCCTGGAGGCGGCTGGGACCAGACCGGCCGCAACCTCGGCGCCGCGATGCAGGCGGCGGGCGCGGTGAAGAGCATCCAGTACGAGAACAAGGGCGGCGCGGGCGGCGCGATCGGCCTCGCGCAGTTCCTCACCTCGAACAAGGGGGACCCGAACGCGCTGATCGTCGCGGGCATGGTGACCGTCGGCGCGACGCACATGAACAAGAGCCCGGTCACGCTCGCGAACGTCACGCCGATCGCCCGGCTCACCGCCGAGGCCGACGCGATCGTCGTCAGCGCGTCCTCGCCGATCAAGAACGCGAAGGACCTCGTCGCCGCGCTGAAGGCGAATCCGGGCGCGGTGAGCTTCGCCGGTGGCTCGGCGGGCGGCGTCGACCATCTCGTGGCGGCGTTGATCGCGAAGGACGCGGGCGTCGATCCGTCCAAGGTGAACTACGTGCCGTTCACGAGCGGCCCCGAGGCGGTCGCGGCGGTTCTGGGCGGGCAGGTCGCAGTGGGCATCTCGGGCATCGGCGAGTTCTCGCAGCACATCAAGGCCGGACGGGTGCGCGCGATCGCGGTGTCGTCCGGCTCGCGGCTCGCCGGCGTCGACATCCCGACGCTGAAGGAGCAGGGCGTCAACGTCGAACTCGTCAACTGGCGCGGCGTGTGGGGCGCGCCCGGCATCTCGGCCGAACAGAAGAAGGCGCTCGTCGCCGCGGTCGAGGCGGGCCTCGGCAACGCCAAGTGGAAGGAAGCGGTCGAGAGGCTCGACTGGACGTCGTTCACGCTCACCGGCGACGCGTTCGGCGCGTTCGTCGAGTCCGAGACGAAGCGCATCCGCGCGATCCTCGACCAGTTGAGCCTCCGCGCGAAGCAGTAGCGCGCGGCGCGCGGCCGGCCGCGCGATGGCCCC